>CAZPXJ010000074.1:0-13979 GCA_964590855.1 uncultured archaeon | reverse complement strand
TTCTTCATCTATTATCTCTGGCATAAAAGTGGCGATAGCATATTTCTTCTCGTCTTTAATCTCTGAAACTGCTCTCATTATTTCATCTAGACGCAGTGGAGATTCAGGATGTGTTTTATCCATTGCATGCTTTTTGAAAATTTCAGAGTAAATGAAAGCGATATCATACATTCAAAAATAATGAATCATTACTACCAATTAATCTTTTTGTTATTTTTTAACCAAAATTAACCCTAACCCTTTCCATATATTTTAAATACAACGAAATTTAGCAGAGGTTATCAATTTGATGGGATAATACCATGGGTTTCATGCTACACGTCGGTTTAGCTTTTCTCTTTGCTGCACCTATCTTCATTTCTAATGCTGCTCCTGCAATATTTGGAGGTGGTTTTCCTGTTGATGCTTATAGAAATTTCTTTGATGGAAAGAGAATTTTAGGCGATCATAAAACGTTACAAGGATTATTAGGAGGGATGATAGGCGGAGTACTTTCTAGCATTATTGTTTTCTACCTGTCTCATGATCTTATGATGGATTTGTATGGAGATATAGGATTACAATTTCCTATGTGGATTGGTGTTCTCATGGGTTGGGGATGTAATTTTGGTGATATGTTTGGTTCGTTTGTCAAAAGAAGAATCAATATTCAATCAGGTGGAAGTTTTCCTGTTTTCGATCAGATGGGTTATATGCTATTCGGTCTACTTTGGAGCTGGCCAGTATTCAAAGTTTTACCTTGGCAGTTTATGGTTACTTTATTGGTAATAGCTCCTCTACTGCATTTTGGGGCAAATTTGTTGGCATATTCAATTGGAGTTAAAGATGTTCCATGGTGAAAATCATGAAAAGAAAATTTATAAGTGAATCAATTCTATTACATTAAAACAAACAAGTAGTTTTAAATGACACCCAGTGCTACCAACCGAGAATGTCAACTGACTTGTAGGTCCTTTTTCTGTAGCAAGAAAATGCTTCGAATTGTAACAAATAATGGTCAGAAGGTTTTCATTTGCACAATGGATGATGGAGAATGTTTAGGATACATGTGTAATTTTGCGGAGTGTAGAGACAGAAAAATGAGTGACTCCGGAAAATGTTTAAAACCACAACAAACTCAACAATCCAAATCTCAACCTCAGAAACGAGTTCCATATGCTGAATATGACTATATGACACCTAATGAATTAGATGACAAACTAAGAAAGAAAATTGCTAAGAAATTTTAGTTCGATTGATTACTAGCAGTATGTTTTAATATTCGAAAACCTTTAGATTTGATTAGAATATATGAGATGTATTTTATGTTTTCACCAAATTCTGTTCAAGGAGATAAAAAATTATTCACATTTGGAATTCCTACTTTAGATGAAATACTTGGAGGGGGAGTTCCTGCAGGTTCTAATGTTCTTATAGAAGACGAAATAGGTGCTGAATCTGATCCTTTTGTATTGCAATTTCTTGCAGAAGGATTAAGGGCTGGGGAATATGGTTACATCTTTTCCACAGAACACCCATATGAGTATTATAACCAAGTTATGAATGGTATAGGTGTAAATCCTGAAATGCTGGAAGCTACAGGACGATTGAAGTATATCGATGCTTTCAGCAACCCATTTGGATATACAGATATTAAAACTTCCCACGAAAATGCTGTCCACAACCTTAGTCAGCCAAGAGAGATTAATGAGACTATTAGAAGATCGTTCTTGCATGTCAAAAATCAGCAAGTGCTGAAAAGAGGAATAGTTGTTTCACTTTCTTCACTTATTTATGCAGCTGATGAAAGTAAGAAAGTACTGTTTTCATTCTTACAGAACAGACTAGCAGCAAATAAAAACGAGGGCTCAGTAACTGTATTCACACTACATCAAGATGCTCATGACCCTCTCTTAGTGAGAGCTATAGAACATAATTGTGATGTAACAATTAGGGTATCAAAATCTAAAACAAAAGCCGATCGACCAATCACAGAAGTTCGAGTTATTAACGTTAAAGGGAAACCCGAATTGACAGGAGATCCAATTCTGTTTGAATTCATAAGTGGAAAAATCATTCCTTACTACGAAAATGAAGAGATGTACTGATTACAACTCAAACTCTTTCTTTATTTTTTCTGCTACTTCTATTGCACTAAGGTTGGTATTATCAATTTCGATGTAATTTTTTCTATAATAAAAATCGTTTTCAGTGTTCAATTTATACTTTCCTTCTTCACAATGTGTCTAGCTAGTTTTAGTGGATTTTAAGTTTTCGTCTCCAAAGCACAGCTACAACTTTCAATAACTTTAAGAAAGAAATTCGATGATTAGAATTAGTGAATAGATTTGCAGTTTGACTATCTATTTAAGACAATTATAGTTGGTTCACCAGGAGTGGGTAAGACATCTATAACTCTACGTTTTGCCACTGGAACTTTTAGGGAGAGGTATTTACCAACGATCGGAGTGGAGTTTTCTGTTAAGGATATTGAAGTTCAAGGAAAACAGGTGAAACTTCAAACCTGGGACACAGGTTCACATGATCGTTTTTCCTATGTTCGACCTTTGTACTATAAGGGTAGTTATGGTGTTCTTGTTGTTTATGATATCACCGATGAGGATTCTTTTCAGAATTTGGATAAATGGTATGATGAAGTTTACTCTAATTGTGCAGAGATAATTCCTTCTATATTAATCGGGAATAAAGCTGATATATCTGCTGAAAGAAGAGTTACCCAAGAACAAGCTTTAGCCTATGCTGAGGAAAAGAGAAAAATCTACAACATGGAAGAGTTACCTTACTACGAAGTATCAGCTAAAGCAGGGACTAACATAACAGAGATTTATTTCCACTTAACGGATATGATGATAGATAAATCGATAGAAACTGAAGGTTAAGGCAGTTTCTAAGGATATTTTACTTTTTGTTTTTCACTTATTTGTTGTTTGTGACATTATTTTTGTGTATAAGAAAAGAGGTTTTAAATAACTCTTAGAAGCATTGTGTCTATACCACAAACTCGAGGTGACATCATAAACTTTAATTTGTAATTGTTTGCCGTCTAGTATAGTGGGAAAAAAATGAAAGTTATAGGTGAACACTTTGGCTGAAATCACAGATATAAGAATAAATGGCCGTGGTGGTCAAGGAGCAGTAACAGCATCTCGTCTTCTAGCAGAAGCAGCAATTTTGGAAGGACAATATGTTCATGCTTTTCCAAATTTCGGACCCGAAAGGGCGGGCGCTCCTGTGACTTCTTACGCCAGAATATCTCCTGAACCATTTACAGAAAAGACAGAGGTTTACGAACCTCATATTGTAGTCGTCATAGATCCAACATTATTAGATGATGTTCCTGTTGCACAAGGTTTGAAGGATGGGGGAACTATTGTTGTAAATTATGAAGGTTTGAAAGAAAATCTAGTGAAGTTCTTCGAGGGAGTCCATGCAAATATCTTCAAGGTTGATGGCTCAAAAATTGCTTCTGAAGAGATAGGTAGAAATGTTCCTAATCTAGTCATGTTAGGGGCGTTGATCAAAGTAACAAAAATAGTCAAACTTGAAAGTCTAATCAATGTTACAATTAGTCGATTCAGAGGAGTTTTGGGAGAAAAGAATGAAGCAGCCATAAAAAGAGCTTTTGGAGAGGTTGAATGATGGTAAAAGAAGCACCTGACGAATTCGACAAATGGGTTAAGGAGAAATGGGGCTCTTCTAGATTGCCAGAAGGGGGAGTTGTACCCTATCATTCAGCTTATGGATATAAGACAGGAGATTGGAGTGCATTCAAAGCAGTAATCGATAAAGAGAAATGTATTAGTTGTATGAATTGCTTCTATTATTGTCCTGACTCAGCAATTATAATGGATGATGAAATGAAGGCTGAATGTGACGTTGTGTTTTGTAAAGGATGTGGAATATGTGCAAAGAACTGTCCTGCTGATGCAATTGAAATAAAGAGGGTAACAAGATGAGCGGAATCAGAGAAGTTACAGGTATGACTGGAGATGAAGCCGTTGCAAATGCAGCAAAATTAGTCAACCCTGATGTTGTGGCAGCATACCCTATAACGCCCCAAACTATCATAGTTGAGCGCTATAGCGATTTTGTAAACAATGGTGAGGTGGATACAAGTTTCATCCCAGTAGAGTCAGAACATAGCGCAATGTCAGCTTGTGTTGGTGCTTCCTTAACTGGAGCAAGAGTGTTTACTGCAACCGCAAGTGCAGGTCTAGCATTGATGTATGAAATCTTATATGTTGCTTCAGGAATGAGATGTCCTATTGTTCTTGCTGTAGCAAATCGAGCTTTTTCAGCACCTATCAATATTCATGGAGAATGTACTGATCAAATGGTTTGTAGAGACGCATCATGGGTATCACTTTTTGGTGAATCAGCTCAAGAAGCATATGATGAAACAATCTTATCATTCAAAATTGCAGAACATCCAGATGTAATGTTACCTACAATGTTTGGTGTTGAAGGGTTCATAGTTACCCATGCTTTGGAAAGAGTTGAAACTCTTAGCAAGCAACAGGTTGAAGATTTTCTGCCAGAATCAAGAACAACCAAATATCGTTTTAATCCAGATGAAGTAATGACTTTTGGGTCATTAGTTTTACAAGATTATTATATGGAAATTAAAAGACAGCAAGAAGATGCGATGCAAAAAGCTTACACAGTAACAAAAGATGTTATGGAAGAATTTTCCGAGATGTCAGGCAGAAAAATGGAAGTAATTGAGGAATATCAACTCGAGGATGCAGAATATGCTTTTGTTTCTTATGGTGCTACAGCTGGTAATGCCAAAGCAGTAGTAGATAGATTGAGAAATAAAGGTGAAAAAGTTGGTGCATTGAAGATTAGACTTTACAGACCTTTCCCAATCCTAGATGTTCATGAAGTTCTAAGCGGGATCAAAGCTGTAAGTATCTTGGATAGATCCGCAACCTTCGGTTCACCTGGAACAATTATGCAAACTGATTTAGCATCTACGTTATATGGAAAAGAAAATGTTCCAACTTTGCACGGTTACATTAACGGTCTAGGGGGGAGAGTATTAACTTTACCAGAGATCGAAGAAATTTACGAAAAGACAAAAGACTATCATGATGTTGGGATGACGTCAACAACAGATTGGGTAGGATATAGGAGCTGAAAAGGATGACAATAGAATTACCTAAAGTATCCGTAAAAGACCTTCAAGAATGGTCTAAACTAGGTGAAGTATTAACTTCTGGTCACAGACTTTGTGCGGGATGTGGAGCTGGAATGATGGCAAGACAAGTGACTCTTGCAGCTAAAGCTCTTGGAGATCCATATATGATAGTAAATGCAACAGGATGTTTGGAAGTTGCTACAACAATTTATCCATATACAGCTTGGAACGCTCCTTGGTTACACAATGCCTTTGAAAATGCTACAGCTACTGCATCAGGTGCAATAGAAGCTATGAAAGCTATGCAAAGAAAAGGAATCATGCGAGAAAGAAACATAAACATGATTGTATTTGGCGGTGACGGGGGAACCTATGATATTGGTCTACAAAGTCTTTCAGGAGCAATAGAAAGAGGGCATGATTTCCTTTATGTATGTTACAATAATGGAGCTTACATGAATTGTCTAAGTCTAGACACACATATCTTGACAAAGGAAGGTCTTAAAAGGGTACTAGATGTAAAACTGGGAGAAGAGGTATATGCCTTTAATCAAGAAACTGGTAATCTAGTATTGAAAGAATGTAGTGGTATCTTCAACAATGGTATTAAAGGAGTGTACGAACTAAAAACATTACACCATTCAATTAAGACTACATTGAATCATCCATTTCTAACTATCCAAAGAAGTAGAATTGAAACAGATAATAAATTGGTTTGGAAAACTTTGGAAGAATTGAAAACTGGAGACGAAATAGTTGTTTTAAAAGCCATGGCTGGAAGTGAGAGTTTTGTATTCAAGGAGATAGAAATTTCTGAGAAAGGAGATTACAAGGTTAATAAGATCAATGAAATTACACTACCAGTAAAAAGCAATTCAGATCTTATGGAATTCCTAGGGTTATACTTGGGAGATGGATGGGCAAGACCTCATAAAGCAGAAACTGGATTTTCTCTTCCCAGAAACACTGATGCTAGAAAACGTTTAGTGACTTTATCCAAGAAATTGTTTAATTTAGAACCTAGTACAGGCAATAAAAATGATGTTTACCTTTATTCAGTAAATCTTGCTCGATTTATCCAATCACTAGATTTTGGACACGGTGCACAAAATAAAAAGATTCCCTCATGGATTTTTACATTGCCAGATAACGAAAAAGAAGCTTTCATAAAAGGCTTAATGCAATCCGATGGATACATTATTGGTAAAAGCAACCGATATGTTTCAACAAGTTTTGAGCTACTTAAGACTTTACGAATATTGTTACAAACCATGGACTATAGAGTGGGTAAGATACATCAACAAACAAAGAAGAAAGGAATACTTGTTGTAAAAAGAAAACTACTAAAAGATAGTACATTCGGTTACATCTGTTTCAGCAAGAAAAAAGGATCAAACATTGAGAAATATCCTTCACAAACAAAACAAAGAGATTTCTTAGCAGAAAATAAAAACTTTAGTTCTGAGAAAATTGTTTCAATAGAGTTCATTAAAGAAGAACCAACAATAGATTTTAGGATTGAAGGTGAACACAATTTTATTGCAGATGGCATTGTAGTTCATAATACAGGAATCCAACGATCTGGAGGTACTCCACAAGGTGCGGCAACAACAACTAGCCCCCCAGGATCAGTTATTCCAGGTAAAATCAGATGGCAAAAACCTTTAGCTGAAATAATGGCTGGACACGATATACCTACATTCACTGCAAGTCCCGCATATCCAAGAGATTTGATGGCTAAAGTTCAAGCTGGACTCAAACATGATGGTCCTGCTTTCATGTTAGTTGATTCTTCCTGTAATCTTGGTCAAAGATATGCTCCTGATCAAGCTATCGAAGTGTCTAAATTAGCAGTAAAAACTTGTTTCTTCCCCTTATACTATACCTATAAGGATGAATGGATTCTGACTGGAATCTCAGCACGTTTAGCTAAAGACCCAGAAAAGAAACTTCCTATTGAAGATTATCTAAAACCACAAGGAAGATTTAGGCATCTGTTTAAACCAGAATGGAAGAAGAAAATGCTTGAGATACAAGATGAAATTGATGAGAAGTGGAGTAGATTAGTTAGGAAATCTTCTCTGCATTAACAGCACTTTCTTCTTTCCTAACCTTTCTTATTTTATTTTTTACACTTAGCAAAGTTTCAACAAAATTGTTGTATTCACATTTTATGTAATCGAATAATTTTTTATAATTTCCTCCATCGAAGAGTGCTATATGTGTCTTATAATTGAAGATAGCAATCATTGTCATAGCTAATAGAAAAGTATAGAATATATGAAGCCATTTTACTTTGAAAATAATCCAGAAATTTAGAACAAATACCCAAGCGATAACACCACAGAAAATAAGAAAAGCCAAGATTCTGATCGCTATCAAGAAATAATTCTTTTCAGTGATTGCTTTGATTTTTTCTTGGATTTTTGAAACTTCTTTCTCATCTATGGTGGTTTGAATTTTGGCATGTATTCTCATGAAGCCCTTAGGTAACTTCTCATCTAGACTTTCACCCCAACTGGCCACAGCAATAACCACAAAGGGTATGAAAAATGGATCATAGTACTTGTAATTTCCTCTAGATAAGAAAATGTGGCTACCAATAGCAAACATTGCTATAAAGGCGAAAAAACTACTTCGGTTCTGCTTCATTTGGTCTGCAGTCAATAACATAACCAAGCAGCAAATAGCAACAAAGATTAGCAGCGGTAAATACAGCTCATTTGCATCTCTATAGAAAGTAGCTGCATCAAACCAGAAAGTTGAACCCGTTTCTTGTGTCCAGTAAAGAAAAGCATGGAAAGGTGTTGTTGACCAAAGTATAAATTGAGATTCTATCCCAAAATGCGTATTGTTCGTTCCTCCTGGCCAAAATTGTTGATAAAAATATAGATCCGGAGAAATAATGATCCATGGTAAGGAGAGAACAAGATAAGCAAGAAAGGCAACTATAAGAAATTCTATCCCTTGTCTCAAATTGTTTCTTGCAACGTAAACTAACCAAAGAGGAACTAAGAATAAGGCATTAAGTTTAGTTAAGACTGCAATTGCAAGGAAAACAGCAGATGGTTTGTGTTTATCTCTCCTCAAAAAATACATTGAAATTACTGTGAAAGTCGTAAACATGTAGGTGTTCAGATAAAGAGTGTCATTATAGAAAAGAACTAGTGGCATGAAGATGAAGAGAAGCGCAGCAATAGCTGAATAGAGCATATTGACTATACTTCTTTTGCCATCCTTTCTTTTTTTAAGCAAAATAGCATAAATGAAAACAGTAGTAGTAGTATCGAAAATCAAAGGCGCTGAGGTAACTGATAACCATGTTCTTTCTGTGATGGTCATTCCAGGAAAGAAGATATCTATAATAAACGAGACTATTGTAAGGCAATAAATGAATATAGGACCGTAGACATACCCAGTTAAAGGAAAACCTCGATCCAAAAGGTAAGGGTTCCATTGTTCATATTTGAAGGCATTAAGATACTCGATATAGTAAGTCTGAGCATCGGGAAAAATCTCCCAGGTATAAGCTTCTGGATTATCATAGGAATAGATGAGGGCATTAGAAATGGTTACAGAAAGATCATAATTAGCATAAATCCATACCCGTAAGAGGATTCTAATTACCATAGAGAGTATAATTATAACTGCAACTATACTCACTTGCAGAAGGATATCCTTTTTGTTCTCTATGAACCTGTTTTTAGCTTTCTCAAGCAATCTTAACTCGGGCACAAAATATCTATAGCTCATATATTGTTAAATTTTACCTATTAAAAAAAGAGTATAAAAACCCCAAAAAAATTTTATGACAAGCAATCTAATTGCAATTTTCTTCGAGCCTTTTAAAAGGTCTCTCAAAAACGTAATCTTGACAAGGCTAATCCGATTTCGTGGCAAAGCTTCATAACCGGATATGGGAGGGAGACTCATCACCTTTTGAGATAATTTTATATTTGTCAAAATTTTGTTTTCCTGCAATCGAATGACTGATCACCAAAAAAGCAAGAAACTTACTGGCTCATTTTATACTCCAGCTTATGTAGTTGACTTTATGGTGGATCGAGTCTTCCATCATCTTCAATTGGAAGGTCGTATCAGTTCTACTTCTTTTAAGCACTTTCAAAAATCTCTATCCAGTTTATCGTTTTGTGACCCTTCATTAGGAAATGGTAACTTCGTAATAGGAATTCTAAAGAGAGTATGGGGTGAACTACAGAAATTTTCTTCGATAAAACAAGAAGAGAAAAATATGTTTTTCAAGGATTTTTATGAATCCAATATATATGGCATAGAATTAACTCCCAAGGCTTTAGAGGAATGTAAAGAACGAATTTCCTTCTTCTATCCAATTCTAAGAAATTGTTCGTCAACCAATCTGAAACTCGGTAATAGTATTGTCAACACTGATGTTTCCGAAATTTTATCTTCCCAAGATTCATCTCAGTTAAAACCTTTTAATTGGAAAAAGGAATTTCACCCTAGAGAATCGTTTGATATTATTATAGGAAATCCTCCTTATTACAATTTAAAGAAAACGGAGTTACTAGATAATAAAGCCAATCTCCTATTTCAATACTTAAAAAAATCAAAGATTTGGAAAGAGTATTATAGATCGTCTTCAGATATCTACTACTACTTCATTTTCCAAGCGTTAAATCATTTAAATTTTAATGGATTACTCTCTTTTATAATACCCAACTACTGGATAGAAAATCGATATGCTGATATTCTAAGAGAACATATCTTAAGTAACCAAATCATTGAATTGTTGGATCTTAGAAATATTAGAATTTTCAAAGATAATGGAAAATGGTTGAATGTAACTAATTGCATCACTTTGATACAGAAACGTCCCCCTACAAATAAAATCAAAATTGCAAGAAATATCCCTAAAGTATACTTAGAAAACCCCAATAAAAACAAAGGAACATTGAACAAATATGTTTTTGAAATAGATCAAACCAGCCTAACTAGAGAGAAGTGGGTTCTTTCTCCTCACTTATCTATATTAAAGAAACTTGCTGATGATAATAGAACAACAAATCTTGAACACCTAGCGAAAATTGTGCAGGGATTATCTCCCGGTGTTAAAGATGTCTTTGTTATGCTTCAGTCGAAAGCAGATAAGTTAGGTTTAGAAAAAGATGTCTTAGTTCCATTTATTTCTAACAAAAATGTGAAGAAGTGGTTGGTTGAAAATAACGATTCAAAGTTAGCAATTTTACCATCAAGAATAGACGATTTAAGCGCATACTTCAATGTTGAGAAATATCTAGAACAAAATCGTGATGTACTGGTGGAAGGATCGGATAGAAAGAGATTACTCAGTTCTGAGAGAATAAGATGGTTTGACTTTAGTGTATATAGAAATATAGATACATTCAATCAACACAAAGAGAAAATTATAGTACCATATAGAGCTCTTACACCTCGATTCGGACTTGATGAAAATGGCTCTTTTGGTGCTACAGATATCTATGCTATAGTTCCAAAGAAGAAGAGTGATTTATATTTCTTACTTGGTGTTTTAAACAGTGATATTGTTCATTTCTGGTATTCAGAAGCAGGAAAAAGAAAAGGTAACATGTTAGAATTCTTTAGTGATCCTCTGAAAAGAATCCCCATTCCAAAAACCAATGACAAAACCAAATTATCCAGCTTAGTTAAAACGATAATCCAGCTAACTCGTAATTCCCATAATAATGAAAAAGAAATAACAAAAGTAAGTGAGAGTATTAATGTGGAAGTAGCAAGACTTTATGATGTTGATTACTCTCTCATTAAATCAAATTTAAGCACATAAATTCTATTTTTTTCAAACAAATGAACAGAGTAGTCTCCATTCGTCATAACCAGCAAGATAAAGACGTACATCTGGATATCCTAGTTCTTTGAGAACTAAATAAACCAGAGCAGACTGAGGAGCAGATTCACAATAAACTACAATGCTCTTATCAGGTGATATTTTGCGAATTGCAAGTTCTTCTTTGATAGATTCTTCATCTTTTAAAATGAAGTAATCAGGAAATTCTTCAAACATATCCAGATACCAGAAATGAATTGCTCCTGGAATGTTCCCTCCTTGTTGATCTAGAAGAAGAGCATATTCAGATCTATTATCAACGAAAGTAAACTTCTCAGATCGGATATTCATCAATATCTCATCTTTTGTGATTAATATATCCTCATTAATTTCTGTAAACTCAATATTGCCTGGAGGTAACTCAACTACTTCTTGGGTTAATTCATTGACTTCCTTCTCCCATTTTGAATATGCTCCATCTAAAAGAATGACGTTAGTATAGCCAAAATAATGGAAAGTCCAAGCAGCTATAGAACAATTAAGATTGAAGACATCATCTACTAGGATCAAATTGTCATCCTGATTAATTCCTTTTGATTGGAGATATTTAGACAGCACCTCTTGATCTGGAACGATGTTATTACCATCTTCATTTTGTTGAGTGAAATAATTATTGTCAATGTGTATCGAGCCTTTAATGTGTCCTTTGTCGAATTTATGTTGTTCCCTTAAATCAAGAATTTTATAATTCTTTAGAATCTGATTAGAGGTTATATCAGCGATTGACACGAAGTTCCGAATAGCCTTTTCACTCATCTATTATTACAAATATGAGGTTCAATTAATAATCTTGTCCTAGTACTAGTCATCTTGTTTGAGACGTGCTTTAGTTCCGGCATATATTAATGGCAGAGCAATTGTAATATCGGAAACAACATTGACCATCTTGCTTTCTGATCCCACCTTTCCCCAAGAAATTGCTTCACTCAAGGATGCTCCAGACAATCCCCCGGTTTCCACTCGATCCATTGTGATTTGTATTGCATATTCAAACGTTTTTGGTGACATTAGTCTCGATTGGAAAATGTAATTTTTGGGTACCCCTCCACCAAGAAATAAGACCCCAGCTTTATCTGCATCCATTGCAATACTCTGTATTTTACCAAGATCACCCATAGCATCTATTAGAGTACGGTTCATTTGAGAAAATAACCACAGCTGTAAACCAAGTACACTATCACTCAAAGCTGGAACAAAAATAGGAACTTTCTTCTCAAAAGCTGCTCTAACGAACGATTGAGAATCGGTTAGTCTTTCTCCTATTTGAGCTAAAAGGTCACTAGTTGAGATAGCCAATGTGTTTGTTTCGTTTTTATATTTATCCCATATCTCTTTGTAAATAGGTTGGATATGATCTTCGAGCTTTCCGAATGAATCATCATCAACGAAAGCATCGTATATTCGATCAATCGATTTATCTCTCAATTCAGTGTCAGATTCATAAGGGACATTTTTGATATGCTGACCTCCGAATGCTTCAATTATATCGTGAGTAACATTAGCTCCTGTAGAAACTATAACATGTACCATATTATTTCGAATCATATCTGTAAGTACTTTCCTCATCCCACCAGGAACCAAAGCACCTGCTAAACCTAAAAATACAGTTGCTCCCTCATTCACCATAGTGGAATAGATATTCACTGCTTTTGCGATTCTTCCTGGACCAAAAACCCCAGACTGATCGAACTGTTCAATGAGTTCATCAATAGATGTTAAATTTTCCATGTCAATGGGATTTATTTTGGAAGGTTGTTTTTTCGAATTCATTGCTCTCAATTGCTTATGAATCCCTCCCCTCTTTAGCCTTTTCGATAAGTAGTTCGATTTCTTTTGCTCTAAAAGGGTTCTCTTCCAGTTCAGTATGATCAATTGGACAAATATATCTAACGATTTCTTCTACCCGAATCGATCCTAATGGAAGCTTACAAATATAGACTCTTCCACAAGTTCTGCAATAAAAGGTTGATCTGGTTGCTTCTTCAAAAATATCATTATCGGCATCTATGGCACAAACTGGACAAGGAAACATACAAATTGTGGGACGGTATGATATTTTTTTCGACATCCAACTCATCTTTCAATTTCTTATTATATATAGTATATTTAATTAAGACTTATTAAATTTACGACATCCAGAGCTTAAGTTCTGGAAAATGAAAAACCTCGTTTTCTCCTAAAACATGAAGTTCATAGTTTCGCAAATCTGCATGATCTCTAAGTAATGGAACAATATGATGATTCTGAGATTTAGGGTGGATTGGACTCCCAGTAGAAAATTTGGTGAAAGCAGGCATAACTATGATGGTCTGAGACATTTTCATTAATGGTCCAGATAGAAAAGTTGGGTTTCTAACTTTTGGTAGTCCATCAACTCGAGATTCAAAGACTGGGTGCAAATGACCAACAATGATATACCGAATCTCTTCAGAAAGCTCATGTTCAAGTTCTTTATCACCATGAAAGATATAGTATTTTCCTAAAGAAAACGATGGAGCGTGCAAAGTGATATTCTTGAGATTCTGTATAGCCCATGAAAGAAAGATATCGTGATTTCCTTTAACAACATGAATTTCTGGAACTAATGGGCTGATTTCTTTGAAGAACTTCTTTACATCTCTGTTCTCAATCTTAGTGGGTACTTGAAAACTATGTTTAACATCTCCATTTAGAATCAGCTTATCAGGTTTGATTTCTTTAAGATATGTAGCTATAGATTCTATTATTTTTGATGTAAGATTATGGGGAACAAAAGATCCTTCATCTTGCATTATTGCTTCAATACCCAGATGTAGATCGGCAACAACTAATGCATTGATGTCTTTCAATAAGAGGATAGGTTTATTGTCAACAATCTGTATATCAGATTTAATCTCAAATAATGGAATCTTCATCAGTCTAGATGAAGTTCTAGATTAGGATATAATAAATTGTGCGATTTACAGAAATTCATCTGTCTTCTTTTTTCGATCC
>CAZPXJ010000073.1:0-14163 GCA_964590855.1 uncultured archaeon | reverse complement strand
TACATTCTGAATTATGTCCAAATTAATTGAACCTGTTCCAGTATCTAATGCCCAAAGAATATCATCTAAAACAATCAAATCCTCATAGGTAAGAGTAAGTGTTCCAGTTCCAGTGGTCATATCCACTCTACTATCATTCAAGAAAGTAAGACTACCAAGATTGACATCTATGCTCCCTGTACCAGTTTCAAAATACATCCATTGAATAGAAGTATTCACTGAACTTACCATATTAAGATTAATGCTACCAGTTCCTGAATCTAAGTATAAACCATCTATCTCAAGAAAATCTATTGCATTAGTATCAAGAGTAATTGACCCAGTTCCAGTATCTATATCAAAATCCACTACTGCTGAAGGATGGATATAAACAACTATATCGTAGTTGAATGTCTTTTTGTCCCAGTACCAGAAACTTCTATCTCCAGAATTGAAACTAACTGTAATCTCGCCAGTTCCATTCGTTAGTTCGAAGTTCTCTGCATCAGCTATATCTGATCCAGGTCTTCCCCATACTTCTACTTCTGCTTCAATAAGATTGGTTATAGTCTGATCATAATAAATCTCAAGAGAACCTACACCAAGATTTATGTCTAGATTGACATTTGTTTCAGCAAAAGAATCAACTGCAAATTCGTTAGTTCCAACGAAGTGTAAATTCAAGGTCCCAAGAATAGCTAGAACACTAAAAGTGATACCAACGATGAAGAGAGCTCCAATTATATAACCAATAATCTTTGGTCGTTGTCTAATAGGCCTATGACCTTGTGGTGGTACATAGGTTTGACTGGATGCTACTGGTTGTGCCTGAGAAACCGGATGAGGGTCTGTCTTAATAGGCATTGCAGCAGGAACACCATCTATCATTTCAATTTGTGCACCGCAGTTGTTGCAGAAGTCAGCTCTTTCGGCGAGTTTTGCCCCACAGTGCGTACAAAAACCTTTTTCCATAATACATCACATTACATTAATTCTAAAGTTTCTTTAAGCAAGAATCAATATAAATATATGCAATCAAATTGGGTTTAAGCGCTTTGCATTTTCAATAAAAGTTCTCTCAATTCGTTTATCCTTTTATTACACTTGGCACGTTCTCTGTTAATTTCATTAACTGGACCTAGTTGCCCTTCTCTAATCAACCTTTCAGCAAGTTTCTGATATTCCCGGGATTGAAATTCTAACTCCCTAAGTTCGAGAGAATGTCTAAAAAAATGTCCTTTAAGATGGGTATCAGTATCAGTTTCTGATGAGTCTTCTCGCCTATAATTTGGTTGGTTCGTTTTCTTAAAGAACATTTCCGACAGAATATATGTACTATTAACATTTAATTAGTTTTCTAATACACTTAAAAGAATGCAATAAGAGAAAAATATTGCCATTTTACTCAATTCAATTCAATCAAAAGGAAAATAAAAGTAAAGGGAAGTAAATTCCTTTGAAGTTACACATTCTTTGTATTCATGGGTTCTTTTAGAAATAGAAAACCAAATGAAGCTAAGAACCTAGCACCAGTAATTACCCACAAGAAGACAACTATGGTCATATATTCTCCTATGTAATTTTCAACTAAATCAGCAAGAAGTCCTGATATCAACGATCCAAAGAAAGTTGAAAATCCTAAAAAAAAGTAGAATAAACCAGTATAGGTCCCTTTTTCCTTTTCAGGAGCGCAGTCTAGAGCAAAACTGCTTTCTGCTACCATATAGAAGGAATTACCAAAACCGCTAATACCCGCCCCTATTGCCATAAACCACCAATAAGGCAGATACATAGCAGTTAATGCTAAATTTAGTGGTACGAAAAACATGAAACACCTACCGATAAATAAGGTCCATTTACGTTTCATTTTATCAATGAAAGGTCGAGTTATCAACAAAGTTAGCATCATCACCACACTAAATGTAGCCCAAATCCAAGTGTTCTCTTTAGCTGAGGCATAATTTACTCTCACAAAAGGAAAGATAGGCCAGCCAAGAGACATAACGAAACCCATTATTGAACCTACGATAACAAACCGTCTGAAACGTTTGTTCTCTTTTATAGGTGTAAAGGATAAAACGGTCCTTTCTTTCAGTTTTTCTGTTTCTGGATCTTTTAATAGGAAACTGATAAAACCAGTGATTACAAATAAACAAGCAGACAAATAGAGAACAATAGAGTACTGGTCATGCTGAAATAAACTTAAGAAACCAGACTCCAATTCTGAACTGAACATTGAGATAGAGAGTTTAACTGAGCCTATGGAAACCAAATCAATATAATTGTAATGAGTCAAACGTGGCTGAACTAAATTACTCAACTCTCCAACTGTAAGTAATCCTATAAATGAAGCTAAAGATCCTACAAGTGTTAAAAGACTGAACAACCCAGCTCTGTTTTCTTTCTTTGTTAAATCACCCACTAAGGCTGTGAATGATGGATTGTAAATTGCAAAACAGAGAGAAAAGAAGAAGACTCCAATAACTAGAACCCATTGGTTTCGAATAAATGGGAAAACAGCTAAAGATACCCCTCCTCCAAACAAACCAATCAGAATCAAGAGTTTTCTTCCCATGAAATCGGATATCCTTCCAAAGGATGATTGAAAGGCTAGAGTAATCAGGTTTCTAATTGAAGTGATCAATGAGATAGCTGTTTTAGATGAACCTATGACTACAGCATACATCTCTACAAACATTCTTCCAATCATTCTAGCTGCTGTTCCGAAAGCAGAAATCAAAAGAAGAATAATCTTAAGTTTTGGAGTAATAACAGGTTGAGAGAGAATATTTTCGTCAACCAAAATGACACTTTTATTTACGATATCATTCATTCTCTTCTCACCTGTTCAGAATAAGATAGTTTTGAATGAAATGACCAACAAATAACTTTTTTGGAATGGGGAGGTTAATCAAAAGCTTACAAAGGACGAAGTTGTTCAACCATACCTTCGAGTGTCTCTTTCAATAATCCGCAACTGACCAAATATTCCATTATTCCTCCCGTTTTCTCAACCTCATCAAAAATGAATTCGATATCTTCACTTTGAGTATATTCATCGGTTGCGAGATAATCTTGGATGATGTTGGGTTCTGGTGCATTTAATAATAGTAATACGAGACTAGATATCACACCAGTTCTATCTCTCCCTGCATGACAATGAATTACAGTTCCGAGATTCTCTGATCTAGAAATAATATTGAATACTCGTCTAATTTGGATTTTATTATAGTGCAATGTGTACCAACAAAATTGTTTGTAGAATGACAACTCACTCTTTCCCTCTCTTAACAATACATCATGTGGCATGGAAATATCAATATGAACCCAATAATAATTGAAATTGTTAAGGAACTCATCTTCATAGCTAGAATTACCAATTTCAATAGCTGATCTCAAATCAATAATACTCTTTATTCCAAGATCTTTGAACTCTTGAAGAAGTTCTGACGATTGATGTGGTATCGGTGAAGAGGAACGGTAAATAACGTTTTGACGTATATAGCTTTGATTGAAGATAGCTAAATCTCTAAAATTATCTACCTTATTTTGAACTTTAGATAAAATCTCATTATTTTCCAAATGAATTTCCTCGATATTAATTCTAGTTATGCTCAGTACTTGTATACGAGGAGTTTCAAATATAAAGAATTTGTTAGGAAAAAATAATAAAAAGAAAAGAAAGGAATTAGTCTTCTTTTCTTGCAGAAAAAATCATTGAAGGTGAATCAAGAATTTCTGGTATGAAAAGGAGAATCATCCACTCCGGTAAAGGAGGAGGACTGATATCTAGCATGTTCTGCCATCCTTCATCAGTCAATCTATCAACCATTGGATGATGAAATTCATAATAAGAGAATGTTCCACCTCTAGCAAGTCTTAGTTTTCCGTTCTCATCTTGAACAACCACGTAAATCACGAATGGATCACCACTTGCTACTTCCAGAACATTTCCTGTATTTGGATCAGTATGAACGTCTGCAATTACTGCCATCCTATCATCTGCTTCACTCACCCAATCTTCTGCATCAGGATCGTAGAAACTTGCAGTTTCACCTATTAATGTAGCAACATTATTTATGTAACCTATATCACTCGAAGTTAGAGGTTCATTTTCCAGTTCTTTTATACTGAGTTCAACAAGCCTGTCAAATATCTCTGCCATGTAAAGCAGCTTACTACTGAAGCTTCCAAAGAACAAACCTCTTTCTTCCAATCCTGATTGCATAAGTCTAACCAAACTCGCTAGTCTTGCATACACTTCTGGATAAGGTTCAACATACCCCTTTCTTATTTCTGGAAGGGATGACTCGTAAGTGTAAGATTGTTTAGCATAAAGGATAGTATCATGTCTCAATTCTGCCCAAGAAGCTGAAGATGTCATCAGTGCTTTGTCCGACCAAGCATTACTTAACATAAATCCAGGATATCCAACTGTTGCAGGTTCTAGTAATGGAAATAGCGAGTATAGCCATAACCAGTAGAGATTTTGTGTCCAATCATATTCATTTAGATTGCCAAATTCTCCTCTTAGTTTCAAAATTTGATCATCATAATCAGGATAACTTTGGTTTTCATTTGACATATAATAATCAGCTCGAGGACTTCCAAAAACAGAGAAAACGTCCAAACCTGTAGGCATAAGCCTTCCACCTACATTGGTATGAACCAATTGCTGGAAGATATAAGAATCAGGAATAAATCTTTGTCCCATTAATCGGAAACCTTGAGTTACATTTTCAGCGTCTTCAGTTTCAAAAATAAACATGGAATTAATCAGAGGTTTGCGATAGGTTTTAGCTTCTTCTATGAAATCCTCAATAACACTTTCAGCTGCTAAACCATCTCCTTCAAGACCACCAAGATTTTGCCAGATCTGATAGTATTCAGCTGGTGTTAGATCGTCACTTGAACAAACATAGAACACTGTGGGTTCGTAAATTCTATCCCAATAGTCCCAAACAGTTTCCGAGGATATAGAAGAATTGAAACTTGAAAGTAAGAGAATTGCCATTCTTGTATGTTCTATTCCCATTGCTGGATCTCCCATAGGACTTTGTAATAGAAAACCCATTCTTCCAGCATACATCATTGCTCTGAAGTAATTTGCTAGAATTTCGTTTCTTGTATAATGTCCTCTAACTATGTATTGAGTATAGTCTTCATCATAACCGAAAATTGCAGAAGGTGCTCTTTGAGTAGCATTAATTAAATCTAATTCTGTTTGTGTCAGATCTTCAACTTCAGTAGGTATAGTATTGGTATCATTTATTAGATACAACATTACCGAGAGATAAGCAATATTTTTGTTCAAAGCTTCATGAACAACAGTTTCCGTTACAGAACCATTGAGAGAAATTTGAGCATCTCTGAGAGTTGTGAGCATTGTTTCAAAATCATAAAAAAATCTTTCTCCTTCTAACACTCTCAAACTAATATCATAAAGAACATGGTAAGCATGTAGGCATAAGTCTGTTGTGATAAACTTCGGAGATTCCCTATCGGAATAGATGTCATAAATGTCTTCATAACCTTGATCAACAATAGCAAATCCATTAGTTTCGAGCATCTGTTTTATGTCAGAAGAAACATCTAAACCTTGCATGTTAACATTAGTAAGTCCTTTTGCGATTACAGTGGGTACTATTGATGGTGTATATTCCAAACTTGCAGGAACATAGGACCCAAACGAAGTACTAACACCACTTGTAACTGCAAAACTTGATGCTGTTCCTTCAAGCACAGAATCAGGATTCCAGTCTAAATAAGGATTCGGACCTGAAAGCTGAGGTAAGAATATAGCAAGATTGGTGGCTACTATAGCCACTATAATTGATGAGCTTATAATCATCAGTTTCTTATTTCTTAAAATCTTCATTTTAAATCACAGGACATTTTTGTTTAAGTTAACGTATAAACAATATTAATACTTGTTGTGTGAAACTAGACACAATGAGAAATTAGAGAAGTTAACCAAGAGATTTCTATTAGCTAATTTCTTATTGAAATCGCTCAGGATTCTTCTTCACAAGGATTATCATTCTTACCCCTACATAGCAAAATAATATCACAAATAGATATGCTAGGGATTTCTGATAAAAAGCAAGAGATTCAATTCCACCCACATAGTGTATCAGATTAAACAATCCAGTATTGACAACACCAATAAATAACCCCAATAAACAAACTATTGGATCTATAATCCATAACCTTGATTTCTTGTAAAGGGATTCCTTTTCAAGTGTGACTACTAGTATACCCCACAACACATATACCACAGTAAGGGCGATATAGCACCCTAAAGCAACTACAACATGAGGAACAAGAAACATTCCTACATCAAAAACACCTACGAGCGAAAGAAACGCTCCACCCACTAATCCGCCTAAAGATATGAATAGTATCAACATTTTCCTCCAAAGCTGTTTTGGTTCTAAAAGGAAATATAGAGATGGAAAGAAAGGAAAGAACAACAAACCTGTTGTTATAAGTGTAACATTCAATGCTTCCGGATAAAGGGCTCTAACTAACCAATTCCCCTCTATAAATATATCTTGACGAACGCCTAATTCGGAAATGAACTGATTAAAGAAGGAATAACCTGGATAGATTAGCATGGCAACAGTAGTTCCGACCAAGAATACAAATGCAGCTGCGTAACCGGAAATCAATCCCAGTTTTATCCAAAATATTTTAGGTTTGTTTCTCAACACAACATCATTTCTGAATTCCCATTTTTAAGATTTTAGTACAAACGCTAGACTTCAGAGTGTTTCAACTGACTGTTGATTTAGCAATCTTGTTTTTTTCTCTTTCTTCAACAAAGAGAAAAACCGAATGATAATTACAATCATCAATACAAAAATGACATAAACGAATAGTTTCTGATATAGTGGTATTGAGATAAAACCAAAAATCTCAGGATAAGCTTGTCCAAAGGTGCTATAAATCAACCCAACACCTAAAATCAAAAGACTGATAATAGGGTCGATTATCCACACTTTCGATTGTTTATAGGGTGAATCCTTTTTCAAGGTGAGAACACCTATGCCCCACAATAAACCGGTAGAAATTGCACCTATGGAAAACAAACCTGCTACGGTCATATGAGCATAGTAGAAGTAACCTAAATCAAAAACACCAACAAGAGCTAAAGTAATTCCAGTAAATGTACCCATAACTGAGGTACCAATGAAGAATATTTTTTGAATAGTTTTTTCAGGTTTTAGAGTTTTGTAAACTCCAATAAAGAAGGGAGATATCAAAATGCCAGTGATTATCAAAGTAATATTAAAAACTTCAGGAAAAAGAGCGCTAGTAAGTTTTGCCCCTTCACCAGTTGTTGTGTGACGTATCCCAAGTTCTGAGAGAAACTGTTTATCAAACTTATATCTGTGTTCCATAATCATGGCCGTTGTACTTCCAATCACAAAAACAGAGATAGCAACAGATGCAATAATCATAATTGTTTTAGTTACTTTATATGAATCTCTGTTGAAACACATCAACATTAAAGTAGTAAAGAATACTTATTATCTTTTTTATATAAGATTTAATCTACTAGTAGAAAGGAATTGAATGATTCAAGAAATTAGTGCTTTTGGAAATTCCAATTATTGTTAAAAGGAAGATTACAATTGTAGTTTTGTCTGTTTTCTTATCATCGTCCAAAGGATATTCTTTATTTCTGAATATTTAAGTGTTAAAATGATAACGCTTTAATTCTTCCTTCAGTTCTCTAGACTAATGACTGAGGAGATTTTTGAAAAAAGAAAATTAGCTTTTCAGAAGAAAATCTTTAAGTGGTGGAAGGAAAACAAAAGAGATTTTCCTTGGAGAGAGACTAACAATCCATACAAGATTATGGTATCCGAAATAATGCTACAACAAACTCAAGCTACTAGTGTAGTTACTAAATTTACAGAATTTTTAGATAAATTTCCAGATATTGAATCTCTTTCAAAAGCTTCAAAACAAGAATTATTATCCACATGGTCTGGTTTAGGATATAATCGCAGAGCTTTATGGCTCCAAGAAGCTGCACAACAACTATTGGATAGAGATGAATTTCCTATGCTTCCTAAGGAACTTCAAAAACTCAAAGGAATTGGAAAATATTCAGCTAATTCCATTTTGATTTTTGCATTTAATTTTGACTTAGCAACCGTTGATACAAATATCAGAAGAATACTTATTGCTGAAGGATTTGCTAATGAAGATACAAGTGAAAAAGAACTTTTTCAAATCGCTAAACAATTCCTCCCAAAAGGAAAATCAAGAGATTGGCATAATGCGCTTATGGATTATGGTGCTCTTCACCTTACAGCATCTGCTACTGGGATAAAACCTACAAGTAAACAACCCAAGTTTAAGGGATCTGACAGAGAAAAAAGAGGTAAAATACTCAAGTATCTTGTAGAAAAAAGAGAGGCTACAATTAAAGAACTGAAAGTAGTAACAGAAGATAATAAGAAGCAACTAGGCAGCATTCTAGAAAAGATGGTAAAGGATGGATTGATAGTAAAAAAAGGAGAAAATTATCTAATTGAATAGGAAACAGTTTCCCTTTGCAAAAACATATATTAACTAAAGGATTAACTATAATAAGATGAGAGCTTTATACTTAGGTCGTTTTAATCCCCCTCACAAAGGGCACATCCACGCAATCGAACATATCCTCGAACAGACTGATATTGATGAAATTATTATTTTGATAGGAAGTGGAGAAAAAGCTTATTCGATTAAGAATCCTTTTACAGGTGGAGAAAGACTAGAAATGCTCACAACTCTTGTTCGAAAAAGATTCGACATTTCTAAATTCTATATTGCTTCTATCCCCGATATCAATAGAAATACCATTTGGCCTGCAAATGTAATTGATTTAGTACCTTCATTTGAAGTAGTTTTTACCAATAATCCTCTTGTTCAAGAGTTGTTTTCCAAATTAGCTAACAAAGAAGTAAGAGAAGTTCCACTTGCTAGTAGAACTGATTTTAGTGGTAAAAAAATAAGAAGAAAAATGATTAAGGGAGAAAAATGGGAAGGTGCTGTTCCAGAGGAAGTAGTGGATTTAATTCTTCAATACGATGGAGTAAAGAGAATAATAAAAGTCAATCTAACTGATGAAGTTGAGGAGATAGAACACAATCAAACTTGAGCACTGAATCTTTTTTTCAACAAACATTTTTATTCATATATCTTAATTTTATGACATGGAAATTGATGAAGCAATCAAAAATAGAAGATCTATTAGAAAGTATAAGAGTAAGTTGTTAATCAAAGAACAGATTACGGAGGTGCTTGATGCTGGAAATAGAGCTCCTTCAGCAAAAAACAGAGTTCAATGGAGATTTCATGTTTTTCAAGGAGAAGCAAAAAATAAACTTGTTCAAATTTGTAGAGAGAATATTGAAAAACTTCCAAAAATTCCTCTGATGGCTTCGACACATAATTCATACAACACCATGGATAAAGCGCCAGTTGTTATTCTAGTGACACAAACATGTGAATGGGGTGGTATAAGTGCTGAAATTCAGTCTGTCTCAGCAGCTATACAAAATATGCTTTTAAAAGCACACAGTATGGGATTAGGTACTGTATGGATAAATGATGTACTATATGTTGAACCCGCAATTCTGCAATTATTAGAAATAGAACAACAAGAGTCAGAAATGAGATCCGTGTTGGAGGAATTTGGTGAAAAAATAGGTTTACAAATAGGATATTCTGGTTCATTAATTGCAGCAGTAGCGTTAGGTTATCCTGACGAACATCCAGAAAGAGAACCTAGATTTACAGTTGAAGAAGTAACAAAGTGGTATGACTGATGATGAAATATTCTATTTCTTCTTCGTTTTCTTAGTTTTAGTTCTATCTTTTAATAAAATGTAAAGTAAACTTGTGAATATTATCTGTACTACAATAACAAGAGCTGCAAGAATACCAAAATCTCCAATATCTAAAGAATTAAAGAACAGATTTGTTCTTGGCAATTGAACATCTACTCTAATGATATTCGAAAAATCGCTTATACCATACTCATTAACTGATTTGACTGCATAGAAGTAAGTTCCACTTTGCTCCAGAAAATCTGCAAAATAATTATTGGAAGTTTTATCGTATTCTTCCAAATCTGATTGAGATACTGAAGATCCTTTATATCTAAATATCAGATATTCATCAGCTGTTCTAATATCTGTCCAATCCAAATCTATTGTATTTTCTTCAACAGTATTGGGAACAACTTCACTTAAAGAAGCAGTTTCTGGTAAACATACATATTTAATCATGTAAATATCTGGATCTACTCCATCACTAGGATATGAATTATCAGTAAAAGAAACATAGAGAAAACCTTTGTCATCTGATACAATATTCGGAATTTGTGAAGTATCATTGTTGTCTGTTAATACTATTGGTGTTGTAGAATGAATAGCTACAGGATCTAAAGTACTGTACCAAATATCAGCGTCTGGGCCACTATCATAATTATCTTGATAATCCGTCCAAACACAATGAAGTTCTCCAGCATAATCAACGCAAATACGAGGATCCCAAGAATAATCAGCACTACCCCAAGAGAAGATACCTGAACCACTCCAAGTACCTGAAATTGGATCCCAGAAATTCCAACAAATATCGTCATCAGAACCTACTCCAAAATAGCCAGAGTTATCTTGCCACACCACAAAAACAGTACCATTATATGAAACAGCTACATTAGCTTTTATTGAATCGCCTATATTCAAAGTATGAGCTGATATTACTTCTGTTGTAGACCAATAATCAAGAGCCTTCACCCATTTTTTATAAAAAATATCAGAATCTGTATCTGTTCCTAGATAATCTGAATAATCACCCCAAACTACGTGTAAATTCCCTTCTGTATCAACTGTCAAATCTGGATAGAATGAATTTCCAGTGCTTTCTGTTGAGACTATCTCTACATCAGACCATCGAAATGTTTCTGGGTCAAGTGATGTATAAACTATATCGCCATCAGATCCAGAACCAAGAATATTTTCAAATTCGAACCATACAACATGTACACGATCTTCAGCATCTACGACCATAGAAGGTCCAAGAGATACTGTTGAGCTAAAATAAGAAAGTATGATTGTAGGTATCCACTCCCCCGTATCAGCGTTTTTCCTTTTATAGAAGATATCATAATCTCCACCTGCTCCGTCATAATTTGAACTATCATACCAAATTGCATGAACATTTCCTTTAGAATCAACAGCTATAGCTGGTGACCTTGATTCATCTGTAGATTCTATAGACACTATTTCTGTCAATGACCAAGAAGCTGTTGATTTATTATAGAATTTATAAAAAATATCTTGATCAGCTCCGCACCCTAGATAGTTAGAGAAATCGTCCCATATACAATGAATATTGCCTTGGTTATCTAGTTGAATATCTATTGCAGTAGAGGAACTATCACTCTCAGATGAAACCAATTCTAATTCTGTCCAAAACCACTCACTTCTGTCTATATAATCTAGTTTTAATTTATAATCTGGTTTTTTACTATAGAATGTACTTTGACTATTTTTTGGTATAAATGCAAAAAAGATTATCAATAAAGTAATACTACAGAATCTGAGATTCTTAACTTGAAAGAGTTTTAACATCATATACAATATAATAATTTCATTTTTAATTTAAAAAGATATTCAGTGATTTTGAAAAAAAAGAAAGAGCAGAGAAAGTGGTTTACCAGTTCCTTAAAACATCTAGAATAACTCTAACAGCAGGTCCTTTGCTACCTTGTGGATTATAGTACTTATCACTACTTTGTTCCATAACACCAGCGATATCTAGATGAGCCCAAGGAACATCCAATGTAAATTGACTTAAGAATCTTGCTGCAGTAATTGACCCACCTGCCCTTCCACCTGTGTGTTTGAAGTCTGCAACATCACTTTTTAGTTGTTCATCATATACTTCCCACAAAGGCATTCGCCAAACTCTTTCACCACTTGTATTAGATGCTTCTTCAAGTTTATCAACTACGAAATCATGGTTAGAGAAATAACCTATAGCATGTTCACCTAATGCAACCATCATCGATCCAGTTAGTGTAGCAAAATCAAACATTGCTTTGGGTTTATAGTGTTTAGCAGCATATGTTAAAGCATCGTTAAGTATCATTCTTCCTTCTGCATCAGTGCTAATCACTTCAATAGTTATTCCACTATAACTGGTAATTATATCTCCAGGATGATAAGCTGTTCCAGATGGCATGTTATCTGTAGCTGGAACTATACCTACAACATGTAAATCAAGATCAAGCTTGGCAACTGCTTCCATGACTGCAATAACAACCGCTCCGCCAGTCATATCAGCTTTCATTTTTCCCATGTCTTGACCTGGTTTGAGACTGATACCACCACTGTCGAATGTAATAGCTTTACCTATTAGAGCTACAGTTTCAACACCTTCTTTATCTGCACCATGTTCCATAATGATAAACTTAGGCGGTTCTTTGGTACCTCGAGCAACAGCAAGAAAACTTGTCAATCCGATTTCTTCTGCTTTTTCTCTATCAAATATTGTAGTTTTTATTCCTAATTCTTTTTCAAAGCGTAATGCTTCATTAGCTAGTTTAGTGGGAGTGATATAATTTGCTGGTCCCCAAGCAAGTTCTCTGCAGAAATTAACTGCATCTGCAATAATTTTACCGCTTTCAACTCCCTGTTTCAGAATCGCTTCATCAGCATCAGGACTAATAATAGTTAAATCTTCGATTGTCTTGTATTTTTCTAGATTCTTAGTTCTATAAGCAATGTTTTGGAAACTTCCCATTATTATTCCTTGAACTAAAGCTTCTGTAGCTTCAGTTGCTTCTAAGATACCTCTTGAAAAAGAATCAAGGAAGATTGATACTTTCTTAACATCCAAATCTCGAGCTTTTCTAGAAGCATTACCTATAGCTTTTCTGATAGTTTCTACAGTAAGTTTGTCTTGCTTACCAATTCCAACTAAGAGAATTCTCTGAGGACTAATGGCACCTTGGGAATAAATTAAAGAAAGGTCACCATTTTTTCCTTTAAAATCACCATAATTGATTACATCTCTCGCAACTTCTATCAAACCAGAAATATGTGGGTCTTCTTTGGCTTCTTCTAGAACTCCAATAAGAACCAAAGGTGTATCAAAAGTATTAAGTTGAGTCTTCTTGAAATTAACATTCATGTGAATCACGTCTGAAAGAAAGAAGAAAAACTAATTAAAAACAGTTTTTATCCGACAAATTAGCATAAATTTAGTATGAGTGTTCAAAGGTTTGTACAACCTTTTTAAGTTTCCGTACAAAACATTTCATTAAAAGTGTCTTTGAGCAAGTATTGTTTGAAGTTAAAACTTCGGTGAAACACAATGAGTAAAGAAAATTTAATTGGAAAAACAATCTCTAAAGGACTTAGAGGAAGTTTCATGAAGTGGTTCGCAATAGGTCTAGGGGCTGCAATAGTAATTGGATCTGTTGTAGGAGTAAGTGTATACTTTACTTTACCAGATGGTAATGGACCTGATGATGGACCCTCGGAACCTTATTCAAACAGATTAGCTACAGAACTTCTTGGTCAAATACCAAATGTATTGTATATGGAAATTGGAGGAAATGCTTCGCAAACCATCGATGATCGTATGATATGGTCTACATTTGAACGCATTGGTACTTCAGAAGATTATTACTGGAACGCAACCGCTAGCTTAATTGACCCCAGCGAGGAGATAATATTTATTGTTTCCAAAGAAGAAGTTGGTGAAATTGCTCTAGCTATGTTTGACTCTATTAACAATACTGAGTATTTAGGTACTTGGGGTGAAGATCCATATGATGGCTTAGGAGATCTCCCAAACATGAAATGGGTTACAGAATTGTACTTAGAAAATGGTACTGCAATATTCCTTTATGTAAATATGGAATCATTAGTTCTATTCCAAACAACAACCTGGACTGGGAATTTTGAGATTGATAATTCTAGCATGTATGGTGCTGCTGTATTATCTCCTGAAAGCGCATTTAGTGTTTACGTAGACAAAATGGCTGAAATATTTGAACCCCACACATAGAAGGTAAAAGTGATGACTGAACAGACTGAAGATATAATCTCTGCTTTGACTGGAACTGCATTAAGAGTGTTTGTTTACTCTCTTAAGAAAGGTACAAACATA
>CAZPXJ010000072.1:0-14236 GCA_964590855.1 uncultured archaeon | reverse complement strand
ATAGTCTATGGAAACACAATTCTTGTAGATCCGATTGATGTTCAAAAGATAAAAGATTGCCAAATTACTCGTCTGAATGGATTAGTCATTTTTTAGATAAAAAGAAGGCACATAATATTACATCGGTTGTCTCTGCACAGCTAGTGATAAGTATCTTTGCTCGTCTTTTAGCATTAATTTTTTCGTTACTAATGACAGAAGTAATTCTTCTATCTCTTTCTCTGAAGTAAATAGATCACTATTTCTCATTCCTGCAATAATATTCTGCAATGAATACATGGAGTCACAAATCATATATAATTTAGATTCTATTGCAGAAAGTATACAGAATTGCCTCGTTGCACAAGGACGTGTATCCATAATCATTAACTGATCTTTTACGCTGACCATATTTAGGGTTGGAATTTTGTATTTCCATAACCACTTCCACCGTGAGACTTCCTCCTTCAACTTTATTGTATACTCGGATAGGTTATTATTATTCTTATAATCATAATTAAAATGGTATGCTAGTTTATATAGATAATGTTTTTCAAGTGGATATACAAATTCATATTCTTCTATTGGTCTGCAATTAGCTATCCCGTATTTTTCTGGTTCAACAAAATAAGGACTAAACCGGTCCAATATTATTTTGCCACAACCTGCAGGTGGTTGTAGATGAACTATAGAAGGAATGATATTAGCCATTTTATCATATTCATCAGCCGGTTCTCCTGGAAAGCCGTAAAGAAAATTCCAGTGTGGAGTTATGCCAATTTGACGGCACCATTTTAACAATTGAATATTTTGTAATGCCGTCACACCTTTATTCATAATTTTAAGTATCTTGTCACTTAGACTTTCAATACCAGGTTGTATTGCATTTACACCGCCACTCCTCATAATTACAAGATCTTGTTTTAAAAGATTAGATTTCGTTTCAAAAAACAATTCGATATCCATATTATATTTCTTAATGTTGAAAAAGAGATTTCTAATATATCTGAAATCCATTATGTTATCCACCACACCGAATTTAGTTTCTTTGTACTTCTCATTAAGATATTCTAGTTCTGATATTACACGTGGAATCGATTTACTTCTGAATTTCATATTGGATCCATTAAGCCCACAAAAAGTACACTGGAATTTTTCTCCCCACCAACATCCTCTAGATGTCTCGATTGCCAATTCCTTGGATAAATCATTGAAATGATCGCTGATTGAATTATAAAAATCATCATAATCAGGAAAAGGTAGGGTGTTCATGTCCATTACGGGGTTTGTCATAACAATATCAAAAAGGGACGATTCTCTAGTTAAAATGCCAGGAATCTTTTTATTATCTTTACCAAGATTTTTTACAAATTGCAAAAAAGATAAATCACCTTCGCCAGAGCAAACATAATCAATCCATGGCATTGTCCTTAGAATCGTAAAACCCATTTCTCCCTCGCAATTCGCACCACCAAAAATGATTGGAATGTCATATTGTCGTTTAATCTCTTTGGATAGACACAAAGAGGCGCAATTTTGATGGAAGGTAGTTGTAAATCCTATGAGATCGGGTGCATCTCCCGTGACTCTCTTAGCAGAATCTAAAATGTACTCTAAGAGATGCTTTTGAATATCTACAATATCTCTAAAGATCCTGTCTCTTTCCCGGGACTCTTTTCCTATCAATTTCATGTTGAGTACAGTCTTCAGTTCCTTTCTAAAGGATAAATTAGATTTTTCGAATAATAAACCTGAAAAAATTAATTCGCCTATTAATGAAGTATGACTTAATTCTTGTTCTGCGATTGAGTCATACAACTCCTTTCCGATTAAACAGGCAAAATTATGATTGAAGTAGTATATCTTGGAATCAATCTTTTCTTCCTTTAATGCTGCTTTTAGTAAACTTACACCGATTGATGGACGGTAAATGCTTGCAAAAGGCATAACAATAAATGCCACTTTCATAAAGGTGCTATATAGTGAATTATAGATATGTGTTGCGTATACATTAGGCTGAAACGTGTCACCTTATCCTACAAGCAATAGAAGAGAGATCAAGCAGACAAATTGAAAGAGAGGTTTTATCCTACAAGAAAAGACCATCGTCCAATAAAAAAGCTGAACCTATCAATCGGAAGATAAATACGTTTAGGACTGGAGATATATTCAAAGTCGGCTCACTCGAAATAGAACCAATTCATGTTGACCATTCTGTTCCAGGGGCATACGGATTTATAATATATACATCGGCAGGTCCGATTGGATATACCGGAGATATCAGATTACACGGCACAGTTCCACAAATGACTAGAGATTTCATTGAAAGAGCAAAAAATGAGAAATTGATTGCGCTCATAATGGAAGGAACTAGAATTGCTGATAACGATGATATGCGGGAGAAAGAATCTGAACAATTTGTTTTCAAAGAATCAATGAAAATAGTTTCATCTACAAATAGGTTAGTTTTGGCAGATTTTAATTTTAAAGATGTGGATAGACTTCGGACTTTCTTGAAAATAGCAAAGGATAATAACCGAAAACTTGTCGTCAAAATGAATGATGCATATTTCTTAAAGCATCTTTCAAAAGATCCTAAGCTGAATGTTCCGGATGTTGTTGATGAGGACATCATAATTTATCTACCAAAAAAAGGAAGCGGCAAGTACCGGGACTCAGATTACAAGGGACGGGATAAAGAATTTGTTGGTCGTCATAATGCATGGAGTGCTCAAGAAATAGCAAGAAATGAAAGCAAAGTATTGTGTGCAATGGGATTTTACAGCTTTACTGCATTAATAGATATGAAACCAGAGCTTGGTGCAACTTACATACATTCAGCTAGTGAACCATACAATGAAGAACAAGAGATTTCTCAAGACAGAATAGATGCATGGATGGATCATTTTGGAATGTATAAATTTCAATGCCATTGCTCAGGACATGCGAGAAGTAAAGATCTCTTGCAAATTGTAGACGAGATCAATCCTCATACATTGTATCCCATTCACACAGAACACCCCGAAATATATAAGAGAACTGTCAAAAATGTTATGGAGGTTGTCGAAGGAAGACCATATTCGTTGTCATGAAACATCAACTCGAAACTAATTCCAGTCTTCCTGGTATTGGAAGCTGCTGTTCCTTGTATCTATAAAATTCTTGAAGTATCACGTTGTCATTCATTCAGCGTTTTCAAAAAAATTAAATCGCAGGTCTATGGGAGCATAATCGTCCTTTGTTAGTCAAGATCATATTTTAGTTGCATACGAATTTTGTAAATGTAAGCCTTAAGTCGACTGCTTCATGAAGCTCTTCTTCCGATTTGGATCCGGCTATTACTATCTTTCCAGAGCTAAATATTAGTGCAGTTGGACCGTTCGCAGCCCTGTAAATAAATCAATTGTTGCCACTATATTTTGAATCGTAGGGATTTAAGACTACATTTCAAATTAGTCCCTTCTCTAGAAGGAGCGTCCTGGACTGATCCAGTTGTTCAAGTGATTGCGATATGCCATCTGCACCAGTTGAGATCATTTTTCCTGAAAGACAGTCACTCTTTCTTTCATTGTAATGTCTTTTATATATCCACATCTTACACCATAAATTTCAGTATCGTATCTTCCCTAAGATTGCTGCCTGAACGTACGTACATCCACAGGTTGTTGTAGATCTGCTGTTGAGATTACATTCCTAATTCTTGCCAATACTGAGTTGAATTTCAAGGATCTGCGAGTGCGAGCGGTATTGCAAAAGGGTATAATATCTGTTTTTTCTTATGTGCATAAATCATTTAGTTGTCAATTCTGTTTCAATCTCAGAAAACTGCTCTAAAGCAGATTCGAGGTTATCCATTATCTCTTGTGCTATAACTTGTGGTTCTGGCAGGTTTTCTGATTCCTCAAGACTTTCATCTCTAAGCCAGAAAATATCTAAATTCACTTTGTCTCTCTTTATCAGGTCACCAAAAGTGAATGATTTAAATCTTTCAGATTCATGTCTTTGATACCTATTTTTCGAATTATAACATTTAAGGAAATCCTCTAAATCTTCATACTTTAAAGGATTAGTCTTTAATGTGAAATGCATGTTCGTTCTCAGATCGTATATCCATAGTTTATCTGTCCAAGGTTTATCACTTGCAGGTTTTTTATCAAAGAATAAGACATTTGCTTTAACACCTTGAGCATAGAAAATTCCTGTGGGAAGCCTTAGAAGTGTATGAACGTCATAGTCATTCAATAGCTTTCTTCTCACAGTTTCGCCTGCTCCACCCTCGAACAATACATTATCAGGAACTATAATTGCTGCTTCTCCATTAATTTTCAAGAGTGTCTTTACATGTTGAAGAAAATTTAGTTGTTTATTAGAGGTAGTTGCCCAGAAATCCTGTCTTTCATAGATCAGAGTTTCCTTACCAACTATTCCATTTTCAGTAGTATTAAAGACTGTTATGCTACTCTTTTTCCCAAATGGAGGATTGGTCAAAACAAAATCATATCGTCCACCAGGATCGGTTATCAATGAATCGCCTACTGTTACTGGGCTTTCATCTCCACCAATTCCATGCAGATACAGATTCATTACACACAATCTTGCTACTGCATCAACTATGTCCTGTCCTCCTAGGGTGTTAAATTTCAAATTCTTTTTTTGTTCTTTATCTAGGTTATAATTCTTAGATATGGCAAAAAGCCTCCTGTTCCGCAAGCGGGATCATGTATTGTTTGGTTCGCTTCAGGTCTTACTGCCTCGACTATTGCTTTAATAAGAGGACGTGGAGTGAAATATTGACCAGCGCCGCTTTTGATATCTTCTGCATTCTTTTGTAATAGCCCTTCATATATATCGCCCTTAACATCAATGTCTATACCGCTCCATATTTCTTGGTTTATGAGATCGACTAAACGCCTCAACTTTGCAGGATCTTGTATCTTATTTTGAGATTTTCTGAAGATTACCCCTAGTAATCCTTTTCCTTTTCCCAATGTTTCGAGGATATGACGATAATGTACTTCTAGTTCATCTCCTTCTTTTGATACAAGTGTACTCCACCTGAGATGTTTGGGTATTTGAGATTCCTTGTTGAATGGTGGCTTGGTTTGCTCATCATCCATTTTTAAGAACAATAGATAGGTCAATTGTTCAACGTAATCCCCATAGCTTACACCATCATCTCTTAGGACATTACAATAGTTCCAAACTCTTTGGACAATTGTAGAGGATTCAGATGCCATTTTCTACATTAACCTCGTCTGTATACCAACTGAAAATTTTGTCTTGATTCTCTTTGATCGTCCGTCATTACAACTGTCGATTAATTCTCTTTCCTTTTTTATCTTTTTCAATAGAAATTCGGCAGGTTCATCTTTTGGGTCTTGTGGAATCAATTTCCCTTCAAATGCATTTTTTAAAATGCTTCGACGTAATCCATCAATTTGTTTCAAGCTGGTCTGAACTATTTTGTTAGTATTTTCTATTATTGACATATGTTTTTCTATCTGCTCTATAATGACAGACTGTTCGCTGTAAGGTGCGATCGGAATGACCAGCCTATTCATGGACAACTGTGTTAATTTTGGCTGTGCGCTCCCAGTTATGTGAAATCTTAAATCCATAGAGTTAATATAGTGTTGTAAGTAACTGAGTGACATCCCACCTTTCATTTGTAAAACATGTGCATGATTATTAACCCAAAATTTGCCTTTAGCTAGGAATGCATTCGGTTTGCTCCTTGATAACAAATTTGCACCGTCCTCGCCTACTAGTAAAAATTCACCATCGAATAAATAATCATTTACATAATCAATGATTCCAGCAGCACCATAGTATGGATATTGACCTTTAATTCTTGCACGGTCAGAGCTCTTGATCGGAACTCTTTTTCCATCAAAATTATTTGTTATACTTCCAATATTTGTTAAAGCCCAATCATATGGAATAAAAAACGAATTGTTAATTATAATATTACCATTTATAGTATCAAGAAACTTAGATGCTGGTTCTATTTCATCTTTATGCACTTCTCGCCAATCCTCTGTTAACTTGCCTTCAAATGCATACTTTAATACGGATTGACGATATTGATTTAGCAATATCTGAATCCTTTTCAGGTATTCAACTCCAGCATCAAGGTTTGTGAAAAGTTCATCTAATTTCGAACTTATGCGTCTTTGTTCGTTAGAGGGAGGTAAAGGTATCTGAACATCTTTCAAGAATTGCATGGGAACTCGTAATTGCCCTGCGGTGCCTTTCATGTTCCGTCTAGCCATTTCTCTAAAACTTCGTTGCAGGAAATAATAGTAAAAATATTTTTTATGGAGATGTTCATTTATTAATCTAATTACATGAAACTCTGTTGATCCAAAGCCAACTCCATTTAACAGATTTTCGGCAATAGCTATTTTTCCATTTTCCATACATGGTGTAATTTTAGCGAACAAAATATCTCCGTCTATAAAGGGTGTATATCCCTTTTTGACTTCATTATAGAACTTTTGTAATGACAAATCCATGAAACCATTTTCTTCTTGAACACATCTCATCGGAACAAAAGACACTTTCGATTCATGTAAAGAAGTTGTTCTATTCAGTGTCTTTGGGTTAATTTCTGCAATGTCCTCCAGTCTTATTTTAACCCAGTTTACAGGTAATGCTCTAGATCTAGTGATTCGATGGGATAACTCAGGCAAAAAGAAGAACCTCATTGAGATCCCTTAAAATAATCTCTAATTCTTCACCAAATAATTGATAAACTTTAACCGTACCACCTCTTCCATAAAAGGGAGACAACTCGAAGTCATCAATACTGATTGATACTGAAGTGGATATATGATTTTTGATCATATTGAGCCATTCTAATTGTTCTTCTGTGAATTTCTTTCCTAGTCTTTCTTGCTTAACCAGCCACTTTTGATACTTTTCATTCACTATTTCTGAAAATGGTTCTAGCTCTTCTTCTTGACCTATCGCAAATCTAATCAAAGAAATCATATCAGTCAGTAGTCTTTCTGGTCTAGCCTTCCTAACCTTTGATTTTTCAAGATTTTCATATGCTTTCCATAAAACATCTGTGTCCAAGAGATATGGCGGCTTTCTTATGGCTTCTGCCAGCTCTTTGATATCCTCATATGTTAAACGCCTAATTTTGTAAGCTTTTGAGTATATAATTTGTAGAGCAGTCAATTCATCTTTATTATCTTCGATAAACTTCTCGAAGGTATCAATTAGTGTTTTGCTTTTTTCTTTAGCCGCTTCATCATATTCTGCAGAGATTACAGAATCTATTGTCACAGTATCAATTATCTGCTCATTTCGTCTCTTTATCTCTAGAATTGTATTTCTCAAGTCAGGATTATCAAATGGATGACATGCCTCATTTATTAGCTGCTGAGATACTTTTCTAATTTGTTCATCAGTTGGTTCTTTTACATTGAAGGTCTCTTTAGCTTTCGCCATTTGTTTGTCAGGATCGTGGGCTTCTAGCAATTCGCCGATAACATATTTCATGGGTTTTCCTGCGATTTGTTCTATCTGTTCTCGATCTTTCTTTTCTAATTCTGTATCTAATCTTGCAAGTCTTCCTGCTAACGATGTTAAAGTATCTTCATCTCTTGCATAAGGTATTGAGTCTAACAGTTTGTCAAATGATATACTCTTCTTTCTTTCAAGCGTAATTATATCACTCTTGTTGCTTTCAGATACTCCAATTGCATCCACAATTACGAAATGAGTCTTATTCTTAGCATCTGGTGTAACGGCGTTAAAATCAGTCGAATTTATTACTCTGGATCCTCTTCCTTTCATTTGTTCAAAGTATATTCTTGATTTTACGTCCCTCATGAAAACAAGACATTCCAGGGGTTTGATGTCTGTTCCTGTAGATACCATATCTACAGTAACTGCAATTCTTGGGTAGTAAGAATTACGAAAACTTTTAATAAGATTTTCAGGCTTTTCTCCTGTTGTTCTATACGTAATTTTCTTACAGAATTGGTTACCGCGTCCGAATTCTTCTCTTATTATGTGAACTATATCTTCAGCATGAGAATCATCTTTAGCAAATACTAACGTCTTTGGAACTTCTTCTCTTCCTGGGAATATTTCTGTGAAGAGTTTGCTTTTGAAGGTTCTAATAATGGTTCTAATCTGATCTTGTGAAACTACGGATCTATCCAGCTGAGTAGGGGAGTATTCCAACTCTTCTTCAAGTTGCTCCCATCTTCTTCTTCTAGTTAGTCGATCTCGTTTGTCAACATAATTACCAGCTTCTACTGTGCTTCCTTCCTCAGTTACTCTAGTGCGGATTCGGTATACTTCGTAATCCACATTGACTCTATCCGCAACTGCTCTTTCATGACTATATTCCATTACCAAATTTCTGTCAAAGAAACCCAAGGTTTGTTTGGACGGTGTGGCCGTAAGTCCTATGATAAAAGCATCAAAATATTCGAGAACCTGTCTCCACAAATTGTAAATTGATCTATGACATTCATCTGTAATAATGAAATCAAAAGTTTCTATTGGAATACTCGGGTTATAAGATACTTCCAAGGGTTTTCCTTTTTCACTGGGTGGCCTGTCAAATAGTGAAACTTCTTCATATTCTTCATCTAGTTCTTGATCACCTTTAAGCATAGAATATAGTCTTTGTATAGTAGTTATTACCACTTTACTAACAGGGTCGATGGCATTAGTTGTTAAATGTTGGACATTATATAAATTTGTAAACTTTCTTCCATCATCAGGTGTCGTATAATTCTGAAATGCCGTGCTTGTCTGGGCGCCTAAGGTTTTCCGGTCGACCAAAAATAAGATTCGTTTCGCTCCTGCGTACTTGATCAGACGGTAAACGAAAGTAACTGCAGTAAAGGTTTTTCCGCTACCTGTTGCCATTTGGATTAAGGATCTTGGTCTCGACATGGCAAAGGATTTCTCAAGATTCTTTATCGCTTCAATTTGACAATCTCTTAGTCCTCCTTCGATCAAAGGATATTCCTTATTCAATCTTTTCAGCTTGGTTCTTATCGTGTTTTCTTGTGATAGCTGTCCAGAAAGTGTTTCAGGTCTATGAAAATAAAAGACTCTCCGTGAACGAGCATATGGATCCCTCATATCTCTGAAGTACGTCTCGATTCCCGTTGATTCATATGCAAATGGTAAGGGATTACTTATGTGAGGAAGATTATCTGGAAGATTTGTCAAATAGGATTCAGATTGTTCAGCGACGCCACTAAGTGTGGTTCCTTCAGGTTTTGCCTCTAGAGCCCCGACCGCTTTTCTGTCGAGAAAAAGAAGATAATCAGCATGATCCTTGCTTAAAGGAAATTCTCTAACTGCTACGCCTAGAGAAGAGCCAAGATTCATTTCTTCAAAATGCTGGACAGACCAGCCTGTTTCTTTCAGCATTTTGTCTATATTCTGTCTAGCTTTGTCCTCTGGCCTCAAACAGGTATGAATTCATCATAGTTCCTGTTTATATCCTTTTTTTGTTGTTCTTGTCAAATCGTAGAAAAGTGTCAATTATTTTGATAATAAATATCATAATCATCAAGATCCTATCATTAGCGTACAATTCACGATGTACCACTTGGTATAGTAACAATATTGTTATCCCACAAATCTTACATAATACAAATACTTGTAATTATTGTTGATCAAATCCTCACCTCTCGGGAAAAAAATAAGGAGAGTTGGGGATATCCTTACGAAGACAACTATATCTAGAATTAATGACTACGAAGACAGGTTCTCAAAGGTCTCAAAATGGTACGGCTCACTTCTCAAGGATGTAATAGTCGACAGGCACGATAAATTCGAAACTTATTAGGTAGCTAAAGAATTATTCAATAAGGATGAAGTCAAATTTGTCGCTATAGATGGCACAGAATATTCGAAACAATATGATGTCTAATTATACTATTTGTGATATTAATCACGAAATCAAATTTCCAAGATGTTATTTATTCTTGGATAAGGCCCCTCAGCATTATAAATCTCGTAGAGTAAGAGAGTACTTTGACAAGCATGAGGACACCCTGAAACCTGTCTTTCTTCCAACAGCATCACCAGAGTTCATGGTTTTGGAAGAATGTTGGAACATATCCAAGAATGACCTTCTAGTATTAACATACTACAAGTCGTTTACTGAATTTAGAAGGAGGATAGGACAGTACATTAGAATCAAGAAGTTCAATCTTAACATGTACAAATACCTAACTGGATATGAGCGTTAGAGAACTTAAGCTAACTGGTTTAAGTTCCCTTGTACATTTCTTTTCTTTCCGGACTATTAGTCCATATTTTCCTAACAACCCAATTGGCAAGCTTATTCTCTTTGGCTATCTCTTTAAGATCATCGTAATACCATTCTTCATTCAGCTTTTTGAGATAGTATCCGACCATGCCCTCATACAAACGACGGCTAACATAGGTTTGAATTCCAAATAGAACTAGAGCCAAGTATGCTATTGATAAAATTATTCCAATAATCTGGATGCTTATAGATTGTCGCCAGATGGCATTATCTAACAATGTAATCTTATCATGACTATTGACTGTTATCGAGATTACTAGAATTGCAAAAATTCCTACAGCTATCGCCAGCAGGAATTGTGCATTCTCTGTCATTCCCTGTGCTGCAAAATTAATTAAATCATGGTACATCTTTTTACGTTCAGTATTATCATCGCCATTATAATGCATTGACAAAAAATAGACAGGTGATTCTTAAAGTTATATGGTATCAATTCTATTTCATTTATAATAAGTACAAAGTTCAGTATATTTCGAAGATGTTCCGAAGTCGATGGCCTCAAACTTTCAACAAGCAAGAATTGATGAAGAAATGTGTATAGTTGCTAATCGTCTCCAAAGATCTTTAGCGTACTCCCTCCTTGACTAGTAAGAATGACATTGCTCTGTCTGCCCTTATATTCAACCTCTACTAATGGATTGTCTAGACTGCCCACACTCATAGGGGTAAGCAGTACTTTCAACTTGCTATGCTTAGCTGCTGGAGATAGATCGCTGTCGATTATATTTTGATTTTCCAGATATTCTATCAGCTTTCCTTTTTTCATCCTCCCTTCTTTCATCCTACTTAGAGCTTGAAGAATCAGAAGCGAATCTGTTCTTGGTTTGTCTATAGAGTATACTGGAAGTTGTACTATCGAGGTAACCTTTTCATCTGGAAGACCATCAGATGGATCCTTTTTAATGTCATCATAATCAATGTGTGCATAATATGGAGTCCCCTTCCATATCATGCAGGCTAAAGTTCCAGCTATTGAAGCTATCCTACTACCTGTTGATACATTGATATAGATATGAGCTGTTTTGCCCTCACGTTGCATTATTCTTTTATAGCTATTTAGACATTCAAATAAATCCCAGATATCTGTTGTCACCTTTTCAATCGAAACAAGTTTTTCTCTTCGTAGTATCTTTATTATTTTTTCCAAATATTTTGCTGCTCTGTCGTGTGAATGATGGGTCACCAAATACACTTTGTCAGCTCTTTCTCGAATGATCGGTTCTGTTACCCGGTTCACATGAAATCCCACTGGAGCTATATGGACTCGGAGGTTGGATCGCATCGCTTCAGTTCTTGTATAAGACTGATTTAAGTATATTTAACGTTGTTAATGTCCTTAACGTTATTAACGTGATAATGGTTATATTATGCGTAGTTGTATAACTATACATGGTACTCGAAGCTGTAGCCTTTCAACCATTTGTAGTGAGCTTGGGAGTAGGTGGCATAGTAGGATTTGCGATGGGCGCATTTCTGAAGCATGCAATTAAGTGGATCGCAATCTTTGGAGGTTTTGTAATCGCCTTGTTAGCTTACCTCCAATATGGGAGGCTTGTGAGTGTAGACTGGCAAGGCCTCGGAAACAGGAGCTATGAAGCAGCAGTACAAGCCGCCAACAAGACTCAGGAAATAGTCTATACCATATCGGATCAGTACGACACAAACGCAGTTACGTTTGCAGGCATCGGATTTATGGGGGGTCTAGCATTGGGCTGGAAGGTCTGATGATGAAATGAAAAGGAGGTGAAATCTTAGAAGAATGAATCATAAGTTCGCATTAACTGGCATAACAGTAGGAGTAGCATTAATCACTATCGGTTTTTAGATGGGTGATGTATATGCGAAAGGACTGAAAGTATACCTTACGGTAGATAGCAATCAACGTCCACAAGAGGGCACAATTTATACATACCAACACGGCATACAAGTGGATTCAAGATATCATTTCATAGATCAAGGCATAACTCAAGTAACTTTGCAGTACGATGATGACGTGATTGATGTCGGAGTTCAGGATCTGTGTGTCTGTGTCCAATGGAGTACAGGGATGCAGTCAAGGATACAATTCAGAAGAAAAGAAGCCAGAAACTGTTAATGTCAACATACATAATGACTTGACATACTTAGCCCCTGAGCCACAACAAGAACAGCAATTCGGTCAAAGCCAGAGTCAGAGCCAGAGTGACGACGACACAATAATCATATGTAATGAACCAAGGTGCGAGGTAGTGACGAAATGAAACCTACTATGATTTCATAGATGGAGCAATAGGCTGCTGGAAAGACGGTTATGACGGCCATTTGATGGCGAGTGTGTGATTAAGCCATAAAGGAGGTGAGATAGGATGGGTATGATAGCAGGAGGTGTCGTATTACTGATATTTGGGCTGGTGATCATGGCCGGTTCAATAGTGGCGATGACTACAGCACAGAGCAACATCAGTGATTACGAATCTGTGATTGGTGAATTAGGCAGAATGATTGATCCAGAGATGGAGGCTGCTTATAACAACGCTAAGATGATGCGGACTGGGTCGAATATCGGCGCAGCCGTGGGTCTAGCAATGTTGGTTATTGGACCAATAGTCATCATTGCTATAGGTGCTAATAGACCGAAGAAACAAGAAGTAGGGAAAACGACACAAGAACCAGAGAGAACGAAACTGGGAAGACTAATAGAAAAATCGGAGTATATAGACGATGATTACAAAAATGCAGTTGACAAACTATTTCCACACTGGACTAAAAAATCGTCAGTCTAATTTTTTATTTGAATGCTACTATCAATATTGATACCTATAAATTAAACTTAATTATACTTACTCTATAAATCTCTCACATGTTTCTCTGCTATTGTCTGCGTCCATACATCCATCTATGAACCCTTCATAATATCTATTCTCTCCCTCCTCAAGATAAAACGATGCGCTACAATGATCGTAGAAAGAGACACGGAACCCGTTATCTTGTCCATCATTATACCCTAGCTCATAACAACCTTCTGAATCATCTGGTCCTCCAGCTTGAACATATACCGCAGTTGGAAAGCAGGTTGGTATTACCATTAAAGGTACTATCAAAAAAGCTAATATACCAAGAATAAAAATCATGGACTTTGATTACACATCCTTCCTCACTCAGACAGATGTATATCGGACCAATTGATTGGGATTGAGATTGTGATTGGCCTTGTTGTTCTTGTGGTTCATCACCGGGACTACCATTACCATCGTCACTACTATCAGAACACTTCTTATTAGGTTCTTCTGCGTCTTACGAATCCATGAGTGGAAATAAAGAGCTGGACCTAGAAGCACAAAGGTTTGACTCTTGGAGTATATCAGAAGAGTTTTCCTTCTGCTGGCTCAAACTACGACTAGCTGAAATTCCTCCGGTGTAAGATGCGGCTATATTAAGTGGGTTGATGATTTTGGCGTAGGAGTTCTAACCTTATCAGCAAGATTTCTACAAGGACAGATTAACGAATAGTTTTCCAACCGAAGTACGGTGGCAAGGCACCCTACAAAATTGTCATGTATATCATGAATGAGAACAGCTGCACCATTCCTGGCAAACATATAAGCCGCTAGAGTTGAATCTCAGGATCCTGAATGAAGGAGTATTTCTAACCTCCTTCACCATGGAACAGGCTTACCGTGACCAAAAAAGAAGCCGCCACTTGGTCCATCATCCGACAATGTCGCAGCCCACACAATACCACTTGTTCCTTCCTTTACTGGTCCTCCACCAGGTCCACCCATATCTGTAGCAAGCCAACCAGGATCAATAGAGTTGACAAGAATGCCTGTACCTCGGAGCTCTGCTGCAAGTTTTCGGGTAAGAACATTTAGAGCTGCTTTTGACAGACTGTAAGCTGGTGCTCCTCCTCCTCCTTCCTGCATATAATGCAATGAACCTCCTAAGCTGGAAACATTCACAATA
>CAZPXJ010000071.1:0-14471 GCA_964590855.1 uncultured archaeon | reverse complement strand
CGATAATGATGGGTGTGATGACGGGTGGGAAGTCAAATACAAATTTGACCCACTTGACGCTTCAGATAATATTTTGGATCTCGATGAGGATGGTCTAACGAATGTTGAAGAGTATAACTATGGCACAAACCCCAAAAATTGGGACACCGACGAAGATGAATTTTCTGATGGTCACGAAATCCGTGCAGGGACTAATCCTCTATTAATCACTGATCACCCAATGTATCGTGAAGATATCATCAAAATGGGTGTAGGAATAGGTCTAGCTTCAGCTGGAGTATTTGGTATAATCTTCTACATTCTCATCAAAAAGAAAATAATTAGATTCAAAAAATAATATCTTTCTGTTTTTTACAATCCCATCTGATAATAGATTTTATCTATAAGCCTTTCAAAAGAAGAATTAACATTTTGTCCTGATTTAGCTGAAGTTTCAATATAATCTACTTTTATTCCTCCCCACTCACTTAGCACTTGAGCATATGTCAAAGCTGAAGTTCTGTCTACCTGAACCTCATCAGGAGTAGCTCCTCGTAAATCAGTTTTGTTACCAACTATCAGCAAAGGAATGAGTTTGTTGTTATTGTACTTAATCATCTCATTAATCCAATAATCAATGTTTGTAAATGTGTTAGGTCTAGTTACATCAAATACAACCATTGCACCATAAGAATTAGAATAATAAGCCCCTCTAACTTCTGAAAACCTAGGTTGCCCAGCAAGATCCCAGATTTGCAAACTAACAATATAATCCTCATAAGGAACTTGTTTTACGCTGAAATCTGCTCCAATTGTCATCAAGTAATTTTCTCTAAATGCTTTTCCCAAGTAGTTCCTACGTAAGCTGGTTTTTCCGACAGCTCCATCGCCAATCAAAACTACTTTGAAGATTCTTCCAGGTTGTTGTGGCATGTAGATACGAACAAAGATTAGTAATAAAGACATTTAAAGTTTATTGTGATTCAACTTAATTTCATTATTTACCGAAATTACCAAAAATACTTCACTTTCTAGTACGATTTCTTACGATTCTTGGAAGAATAATCTCAGGATTGATTACAACCTTGGCATAGATCTGGTTTGTTGCTAGAAACCAATCTTTAAATTATATTTTGAGCATATTTACTTAGTGAATTAAATGAAGGTAGGAGACAAAATTCCTAATTTTACTTTAAAAGATCAAAATAATAAAGAATTCAATCTTTACGATATTAAAGATAAGATGGTATTATTATCATTTCATCCTTTAGCTTGGACAGGAGTATGTACAAAGCAAATGCAATCTTTGGAAGATTACAAAGATGAGTTTAGAGGTTTAAACGTGATTCCTATTGGTATAAGTGTCGATACTTCTCCCTCAAAAAGAGCTTGGGCAGAATCTATAGGTATCTCAGAAACCAGGTTAATTTCAGATTTTTGGCCTCATGGTGAATTATCTAAATCTTTGGACTTATTTATCCCAGATAAAGGAGTATCTAAACGTGCTAATGTTCTAGTAGCAAAGAACAAAGAGATTTTATTTATGAAAATCTATGAAATGTCTATAGTGCCTAATTTAGATGAAATTACAGAATTCATCAGAGTTGAAAAGAAAAAAGGTAGAGAATTATAAGTGAGTAAAATGTTAAAAGAAGGAGATAAAGCCCCCAATTTCACTTTGAAAGATCGAAGTGGTACAGAAATTAGTTTAAGTGATTACAAGAATCAATGGGTAATTGTATACTTTTATCCTAAAGCAGATACTCCTGGTTGTACAACTGAAGCATGTGATTTTACAGCAAATGTTGATTTCTTTTCAGAAAAGGATGCAGTTGTTTTAGGAATAAGTAATGATTCAGAAGCTAAGCTTGGTAAGTTTATAGACAAACATAATTTAAAAATCCTCCTCCTAAGTGATCCTGATCACAATGTACTTGAGAAATATGGTTCATGGGTAAAGAAATCAATGTATGGTAAGGATTACATGGGAACACAAAGAAGTACATTCCTAATTAATCCAGAAGGAAAAATTGAACAAATCTGGAACAAAGTGAAAGTTAAAGGACATGTTGATGAAGTGAAGAATCTGCTAGTTGAACTAAAATTAAATAGGTGAAATTATGTTAAAGATAGGTGAAACAGCTCCAGAATTTTGTTTACCTGATGAGAATAGCAAAGAGATTTGTCTTAAGCAATTCAAAGGTAAATGGATTGTTCTTTATTTCTATCCTAAAGATCAAACTCCAGGATGCACACAAGAAGCATGCGATTTTACTGACAACTATAAAGCTTTTACAAACATTAATGCAGTGGTGATTGGCGTAAGTGCTGATTCCCCAGAAAGCCATATGAAATTCAAACAAAAACGAGCCCTCTCAATTATTCTCTTAAGTGATGAGAAACTTGATGTAATTGCAGCTTACCAAGCAAAGAATACTTCTATCTTAGGTAGGCTGATGCCAGTTAAGAGAGTAACTTATCTCATAGATCCAGAAGGTATTATTGTAGAAACCTGGGGGAAGGTCAATGTGATTGGACATACACAAGATGTCAAAAATACTTTAATTGAAAAACAAAAAGAGAAGTGATTTCAATGGAACTTAGTGAAGTAATAGAGAAAAGAAGAGCATCTCGAGCTCTTGAACAAATAGAAATAACTAATGAGTTCATACAGGATATAGCTTACAAAGCTTCTAGAGCTGCTTCTTGTGCAAATAAACAACCTTGGAGATTTGTATTTGTAAAGGATAAAAAAGTACTTTCTAAACTTCATGAAGCACTTAGTGGTGGAAATTATTGGGCAAAAGAAGCTTCGATGATAATCGCTGTTTTTAGTAAGAAAGATTTTGACTGTATTGTGAGTGATAGAGAGTACTACTTATTTGGAACTGGGATGGCCACAGCTCACTTAATGTTAGCAATAGTTGACAAAGGTTTAGTTGCACATGCAATGGCAGGATTCGATGAAGAAATAGCTAAAGAAGTTTTGAATATTCCTGAAGAGATGAAACTTATAACCTTAATAGCTGTGGGTAAACAATCTGACGATTTGAACAGTCTAGGTGATAAACACAAAGAGGCTGAAAACAAACGTTCTACACGAAAAGAATTTGAAGAATTTTCTTATATAGACAGCTACTAAACAGTTAACAGCAAGAATAGTTTTTTATATTACTTCTCCAATTTTTATTGAAGATAATGGAGATCTCTGATACTAAACTAGCTTTAGACGAGATTAAGTTAAATCTAGAAAGGTTTTCAAATAGCATATCAAGGATTATTCCTTTACATGCTTTTTGTGCAGCTGTGCTAATGGTATTATTTACTTTACTAAGTCAAAATATTCTTAGAGATGAGATTGTTGATCACATTATATTCTTAACTCCTGATATCTATACTCTTGTTTCCTTACTTGGACTTCTACTGACTAGAGCAAGCGTTGTATCTGGATTGTTAGCAGCTTTCACAATAATTTTCTCTATTGCATTTATAGCTATAACTGTAATAATCTTATACAAATTTTATGAAATTAGTAGAAACTTTTGGTCTTTATCAAGAGTAGACGTCGTACTAAAACAATCGAATAGAATTTACACCTATTTGTTCTTATATATCTCCTTCATAGCAATTAGCTATATTATTCCAAGTTTTGGATGGATTATCGCTATAGTATTTGCAAATATCTCCTTATTTATAGCCTTCATATATTTCCACAAAATTCTGAAAAAATATGGTCTAAGATTACAAATAGTGAAGGACACATCTTTTCTGATCGGGATAGGCGCGTTCTTCAATCTCTTAGCTGCAGGATTAGTATTCGTGGACATCAGTTTTCTATTGATATCACTATTGGGATACATTTTCCTTTATTTGGCAATGAAAAGATTCAAAAACCAATTACACAATATAGCTCCAATTGTAAGAGAAGCTCCCCCTCCACCAACAATTGAAGCACCAATTGGACCTGCTCCAAGACCTTCTCTGGGAGTACCCAAAGCTGAATTTTCTGATGATGTTCCAACTCCAGATGATAATTAATTCCAACATTTATTTCTGAATTTTTGGTTTTTCCTTTACGATTATTACAATCACTTTTATTTTTTGTGTGTTATTTTGTTTTTTCAATCTTAGGTTTTTTCGGAAAATATCTTATCCAAATGAAGGTTGATATCCCCACTATAGAGGAGGTACCTATTCCTATTGAGAGACCTAAGATAAGTCCAAGATTTGATGATGTTTTGAAAACTAAACTTCCAGTTGAGCTATATCTATCACTTTCATTTGACAGATGTCCCCCTTCATCAGATACAACAAGAGAAACTTCGTGGTCACCAGAGAAAGATTCATTGAGATATAAGCTAATTTGAGTTGGTAACCAGTATTTTGGAAAATCTATTAGCCCTGTTTCAACCACATTGTTATCTATAGAAATGAAATACTCTCCTTGGAATTTTGTTTTTGATCTAAAATTATAGTACACATCCCACTCAACAAGACTCCCATTATCTCCCAAATCTATCAATTCTGGATTCGAGACAATAGGTGCAAAATGAATCCGTTCCATTTTGTATACAGCATAACAGTCTTGTCCATTCTTGTCAAAGTTCATTTCCCAGACAATATCTCCATCGTAGTTTACTTCAACTAACCTTGCACCGATGCTTGTACTGGGATGCCAAGGTGTACCAAACACCCCTAACCTATTATTATTAGGTAAAACATCACAATCTCCATACCAACCTGTAAAATATGTTTCAGGACCTATCCAGTTCCAAGTAACATTTGCATACATCTTATCCGTATCGATTTGGAATTCAAGCATTCTTGATTGCTTGTTGGAGTTATCTGTTTGATTGTGTTCATCATTATCAAAGAGAATGAATGAATCCTCATTTATTTTCTCTAAAGCATGGGCATGATAAAACATTATATCAATCTCATTACCATGGATGTCAAAGAGTCTAAAATCTCCATACTCACCTAACGACCAAATAATTTCCTTAGTCTTATGATCTATTTTGTAGATTGTATTGAGTGTTCTGCAATTGATATAGAGCACATCTTCATCTTCATCAAAAAAGACTGTATTTGTATGAGTAATGTCTCTATATGTCTCTACCATGTCTTCGTAAGGACACCATTGTTCATGAGATACAAAATCTCTAGTGTCTAACTGCCACACTAGAGTTCTGTTTTCTGTGTACTCTCTGACCATATCAAAGAGATAATTCTCACCATCTATGCTATCCACGAATTTGCTTATGGCAAAGTAAGTATCATTAGCATAGTTTCTTTCATAATCATGATGACCGTAAATACCTAGATCTTTTGTGTTGTTAGTCTCTATATTCCATAGTTTAGCTCCATTTTGATCTCCATATAATATTGTCGTGGAATTAATGAATTCTGCACCAAAGAAATCTAGATTTCCTTCACCCCCAAATTCTTTACTAAGATAAATGTCTCCTTCCAAATCTGTTATCAGCAAAGTTCGATTGATTGCTACCAACCCTTTAGCGTCACATTTCTCAAGAACAAAGAGATTGTATCCCCTAAAAGAATCATCAGTTAAGATGTTATTAAGCGATGCATCACTAGCGAAATTGTTTGCTGCTAAAACAGAAAAATTTGTATAGGAAATATAAGAAAAAAATAGCAGGAATAGAAGTGTTATTGCTGGCACTCTCTCTTTTCCATTTTTTATTTGAGAAAGTGACAAACGCATAGGATATTTCTTTCCGCATCCGTATATTACTTTTTCGACAAATCTTGGTTATCATACTTTGCGTTTTTTGAAAACAGGTCTCTTTTTAACAAACCAGAACCAAATAGGTAAAATTGTTCCTGCTAGAAATGGAACACCTAGACCAACTGAGAGACCAATAATTAATCCTGTTTTTCTTAGTGATTCAGATGAAATGATTCCAATAGGAGTGAACCTGTTTGTATCATTTGATAGATGTCCTCCCTCATCTGCTGCTATTAAGGAAATTTCATGAGTATTGACATCAGTCTCACTGACATTATACCTGATTTTAGCAGCTTGCCAGAATCGTGGATACATAAAAGAATCTGCTTCAACTAATTCTCCATCTTTGGAGATAAAATATTCTCCTTGAAACTCTGTTTTTGATCTATAGTTGTACCATATGTCCCATTCTAAGTAACTATCATTTTCTCCAAGATTATAGAATTTAGGATCTGATACTACAGGAGCAGCACAGAACCTTTCAGTTTTATAAATTCCAAATGAGTCTGAACCAGTTCGCTTGAACTCATACTCCCATACTATGTCTCCTGAGATATTTACTTCTACCAACCTTGCAGAACTAAATACTCCTACTCTGTTGTTGTTTGGTAACTTATCATTATCACCCCACCAACCACGGAAATACTCTTCGGGACTTATCCACTCCCATGAGACATTAGCAAACATTTTATCTTCATCAATTGTGATTTCTAAGAGTCTTGAACGATGATTAAGGATATTCGTCTGATTATGTTCATCATTGTCAAATAGAAGAAATTTGTTTTCATCACTCATCTCTAGCGCATGAGTATGATAAAATAGGATCTCTTTTTCGTTACCATATAAATCAAACAGTGTAAAATCCCCATATTCTCCAAGACTCCAGATTAAATCACCTGTTTTGTGGTTGATTTTATAAAAAGTATTCAGATTTCTTGAATTCAAATATATTACATCTTCTTGTTCATCATAGAAGATTGTATTAGAATGAGTAACATCTCTATAGGGACCTTCCATATCTTCATACGGACACCATTGAGTATAATCTACAAAACTTGTACTATTGACATACCAAACTTCTGTACCATTTTCAGTATATTCGATAATTCTATCAAAAAGATAATTGTTTCCAGCATTCTCAACAATTTCTCCCGCTAGACCAAAGTAGGTATTATTTGCATAGTTTTTTTCATAATCATGATGACCTGCAAAGTTTAGATATTGGATTACGTCAGTTTCAATATTCCAGAGATGAGCCCCTCCAACATCACCATAAAGGATTGTTGTAGAGTTGACAAACTCTGCTGCATAATTAGCTAAAGCTCCTTCAGTCTCTATTTCTTTGGCAAAATAGATTGTTCCATTTAAATCTGAAATAACTAAAGTTCTGTTGATCATTGCCCAAGTAACAGCATCATGTCGTTCAACAACAAAGAGATTGTATCCTTCAAACCTTCCGATAGATTCCGATTCAGCAAGTTTTATCACTTCAAAAAAGTACTCCTGATTTGTTTCTTGGTTAAAATTCGAATTAAGTATCGCATTTATCGGTACAAATAAGATGAGGAGTAGTGAAATGGTAATTAGTCTCTTTGCTGGTTGAAGACTCATCGAAAAAGAAGAATCTAAGTTATATATGATTGTTATTATTCAGACTAGCAAAGTTTGCTTAGAACATGTTTTAATTCATTATAATCTTTTGATATTTGTTTCCTCTATAATCTCTTGATTAATATGGAATAATGTTCTATAGAGAGAATTTAAAAAGAATTGCTACTCATATTGTTCAATGATGAATGAGTCAAACCAACCATCAAAAAAAACTAATTATCTAATTAATGAGAAAAGTCCATATCTTCTTCAGCATGCTTATAACCCTGTTAATTGGTACGCATGGGGAGAGGAAGCTTTTCATAAAGCGAAAACCGAAAACAAACCAATCTTCTTGTCCATAGGTTATTCGACATGTCACTGGTGTCATGTGATGGAGCATGAATCATTTGAAGATGCTGAAGTTGCAGCTAAGTTAAATGATAAATTTGTTGCTATTAAGGTTGATAGAGAAGAAAGACCTGATATAGATAGCATCTACATGAGTGTAGCCCAGCTCACCACAGGACGAGGAGGATGGCCATTAACAATTTTTATGACTCCTGACAAACAACCCTTTTTCGCTGGGACCTATTTTCCTAAGACCAGCAGATTTGGAGCTACTGGGTTAATGGAACTTCTGGATCAAATTTCAAATGTATGGGAAAATAAAAGAAATGAAATACTTGAAACCGCTGAGAAGATTACAGATGTTCTGCAAAAAGCAGCAAGTCCATATCAAACAGAATATAATGGTGATGAGTTAATTATCCGAGCATTTGATGAGCTGGATAATAGGTTTGACGAAAAGCTAGGTGGATTTGCTAATGCACCTAAATTTCCCAGTCCACATAATCTAATTTTTCTACTAAGATATTGGAAAAGGTTTGGAGATAAATTAGCTCTATCTATGGTAGAGACAACCTTACAGAAAATGCGTTTAGGGGGGATCTTTGATCATATAGGTTTGGGTTTTCATCGTTATTCAACAGACAGAGAGTGGTTAGTACCTCATTTCGAAAAAATGTTGTATGATCAAGCAATGTTATCTATCGCTTATACTGAAACATATCAAGCAACAAAGAAAGAAACCTACAAGGAAGTAGCTCAATCTATCCTTGAATATGTGTTGAGAGATATGACTTCTTCAGAAGGTGGTTTTTATTCTGCTGAAGATGCAGATAGTGAAGGTGTTGAGGGGAAGTTTTATGTTTGGAAAATGAGCGAACTTAAAGAAATTTTGAATGAAGAAGAAATAAAGCTCTTCTCAAAATTGTATAAATTAGATGAAGAGGGAAATTATCTAGAAGAAGCTACTAAGGAGAAAACTGGGGATAATATTATCCACCTCAAAGGTTTTCCATCTATAAAAGAAAAGAAACTATTAGAGCTTATTAGGTTAAAGTTATTTGAAATTAGAGAAAAGAGAATTCATCCTCTGAAGGATGATAAGATTTTAACAGATTGGAATGGATTAATGGTTGTAGCTTTGGCTAAAGCAGCAAGAGTATATGATGAACCAAAATATCAGGAAGCAGCAGAAAAAGCTGTTAAATTTATTACAAATAAATTAACAAATAACGAGAACAGATTGATACATAGATATAGAGAAGAAGCATCTTTGACTGCCAACCTAGATGACTATGCTTTCTTAATTTGGGGACTGTTAGAACTCTATGAAACTAGTTTTAATATTGAGTATTTAGAAAAAGCTTTGACACTTAATTCAATCGCAATCAAACACTTTTGGGATGAAAAGAATGGTGGATTTTATTTCACTCCTGATGATGGAGAAAAGTTGCTAGTTCGAGAGAAATTAATCTATGATGGAGCTATACCTTCTGGAAACTCTGTAATGATGTTAAACCTCTTAAAATTAAGTAGAATATATTACTCTCCTGAACTCGAGGAGAAAGCAGCTCTATTGATGGCAGTGTTTGCTAAACAAGTTTCTAAAGTACCTTCTGCATTTACTTTCCTTATCTCAAGTTTGGACTATGCAATAGGTCCAGCTTATGAGATAGTCTTGGTAGGTAAAGAAACTGACTCCAATACTAAGGCAATGCTTGATATCTTAAAACAAGATTTTTTACCAAATAAGGTTGTTATATTCAAGAACACAGATAAAGAAAATGAGATTGAACAAATTCTAAATCATCTTAAGGATTTCAAGGCTCAGAAAAGCAAGACTACAGCTTATGTTTGTGAACAATTTTCCTGTCAACGACCAACAACTGAAATCGATATGATGAAGAATCAATTAGGATTGGGAGAATAAAGAGATATTAGAGGAATGAGATGATGAAGATTAAACTAGATACCTCAAATTTCGAAGTATATATTAAAGATAACTTAGACTATCGAGATAAATATCTAAATTGTGTAGAAACCATTAAGAAAGACTGGAAAAGGATTGAAGACGCTATTATAACAAGAGCATCTTCATTGTTACCTTTCAAAGAGTATACAACAGAGTTTACTGTGTCAATAACAATACTCGATGAGGATACTACTTCAGATGGTTCCATTGCTATAGATCCTATCTTAACAACACAAACAGAAGCTTTTGTTTCGAAAGTTGCTCATAACGTACATAGTTTGTTATGTTATGAGTTACTCAAATATGACATAGATGCGGTAGCTAAGGAAGATATGGGTATTCTCAGAGCCATGGAAGAAATATCTATTGAGGGGATAGGTGATCATATTGATGCAGGATATTTCGTTTATGGAGAAAACCATGAGTTTTCCAATGAAAAACATGCTACTGAATTCAAAGCAATTGTTCGAAATATCTCCAAAACATTTGAAAATTTTAACTCTATCTTACGAAAGATTTCTCAAGACGCTTCCCAAAAGGAGAAATTAGGGGAGGAACTGAGAGAGTTTGTTCCACCGTACGGAAATCCTCTTGGATATTATATGACAAATATAATTATCAAAAACTCCTTCCTTGATGAGATGCTTAGCAACATTGGTAATCCTTTCAATTTCTTCAAATTGTATAACAAGGCAGTTTTGAAAGATAGAGTAGCGATGCCATCACTTTCAAAGGAAGCTATTGATTTGATTAATAAGCTGGAGAAAAAATATCTGAAATAAGAAAAAAGAGTTAATATGTTAACTCTCTTTTTTGAAAAACAACTAGTGCACCAGCAAGAGCTGCTAGCCCAATACCCAGTAGAATGAAGAACTCCCCTACTGGAAACACAAGTGGATTTAATTGTTGTATTCTACCTGACGACATGTAGTAGAAAACAGAAAGATATTGGAGCCAAGATAAACTATCTGTCATTCCCCCAATTCTTACTATGATAAACATACCTAGTACTATTCCTGCTGAAGCAGAAATTGCTTTTCTTGATTGTAGAAAAATAGCTCCACAGAGAAGAGAGATAGATCCTAAGGCAAAGAACCATAGCATTAATCCGATTAGAGAATAGAATAGAGCTAAATAGTCTAAAGTTACATCATATCCATATATCTGCAAAACCTCTGTACTTGCATATGATACTATAAGTACAAAAATTGGATACAATAAATTGTAAGTAAGAAATACCATGAATTTCTCCAGAATGTACTTCCATCTTCTAATTGGAAAACTTAAAGTCATGTCAAGAGTCTTTTTGTCAACTTCTGTTGTTATCATTCTTGAAGGAAAGAGGATTACAGTGAATAACAGTACATACTCTAACCATACAAAGATATACATGAAATAGACTCCTTGCCAAGTACTAAAATCATTAAGTCCTAAATGACCAACTAAAGCATTGAAAGCTGGACTTTCTAAGATTTCTACAAATACATCTGCTGCTTTTTCAAATTCTGGCCAAAGAGAAGCAATTAAAGGTACTAATATGACAACAATAAACGGTGGAATTATTCCACCCTTCCAGTTTTTCTTTAAGTTTTTCAAGTAGGTTCGCATGAATTCAACTCCTATTCATAGTAGTGTAGAAAAATCTCTTCAAGACCTGCATCTTCTACATTCAGTCTTGTGATTTTAAATTTACTTAGAGCCTTAAGCAAGTCATCAATGTTTTCTTTCAATTGCAGCTTGAATGTTGTAGAATTAGATTTCTCAATAGTAATAATGAAAGGTAACTCTTGGAAATAAGACTCTTCTGGAACAGTTTTTTCTGAGAAAACAATGGTGATATTTTGAAGAAATTTACTTCTTAAGTCTTTAATGTTTTCAACTAAGATTATCTTACCTTCTTTGATAATAGCAACTCTATCACAAATGGATTGAACTTCTGCTAGATCATGAGAACTTAGAAATATAGTTATTCCTTCATTTCTGAGCTGTTTTAAGATTTGGTGAAATTTTGATGTCATCAAAGGATCAAGACCTTTAGTAGCTTCATCCAATATCAATAACTCAGGTTTTGACGCTAAAGCAGCAATTATTCCAACTTGCTGTCTATTTCCCGAGGAAAGAGATCTGATTTTTTGTGTTAAGTCTACACGAAAATTCTTTTTCAGTTTCTTAAGGAATTTTTCATTGATTGGTCGATAATAACCATAATATTTTATGAGTTCACTACCGGTGAAATTATCATAAAGTGCCATATCTCCTGGAACATATCCTATCCTTTTTCTTATCTCCAATGAATCTTTGTGGTGATCCAATCCAAAAACTGTTATCTCCCCATCTTGGATATTTAGATAATCAAGTATTGATCGCATAGTAGTAGTTTTACCTGCACCATTGGGTCCTAAGAACCCAAATATCTCTCCCTTTGTAACTGTAAAAGAAACGTTTTCTGCTCCAGTAACCTTTCTACCGATTGTTTTGATTTTAAGATCTACTTCTTTCCCGTAAATCTTTGTTAAGTTAGAAACTTGAAGAATAACATCAGATGACATTTATTTCAAGTCAGTTGGTCTTGGGACATTTATAAAACTGTATTTGTATCAACTTTCCTTGCTGTAAACAATAGCTTTATTAGTAAAAAACACTAATTTTCTTTTGAACTATGGGGGTTCACATATTATGAATAAAAAAACAATCTACTCCTTATTAGTTACAGCAATTTTAATGGGTTCTTTGATCCCATTGCAGACACAAGCAATAGCCGACATGATAACTTGGCATTCAAGTTTAGATGATGAAGTTATTGCTTGGAGAGTAACAGAGCAGTATCTATTTGATCCTGCTGAACCACCATCAATAGCTGGTGTTGATCTCGTTCTTGGAAGTACTCTTGCTTTTGAGATAAATGATACCTTACCAACTCTATTTGATGATGTTTACAATTCTGGTCATCCACCAAACTTCCTGAAGTTAATTGCTAATTACCAAGAAGTTTCGTTCTATGATATAGATGATGAAACAGAACCATCATTTGCTTTGCAATTTATGGTAATACCTTATCTATTTACTCCAGCTTCATCAGGTGTTGAAAGCAATATTACAGAATTCCTAGAATACCGAGCTTCTCTTGATCCTAATATTACTGCAGTAAGTTATGCGATGGTAGGTGCAAATTATGTTAGAGTAAGTATCTTCAATGACTTCATTAATTCCTTTATAGTAACCTACAACAATAATACAGGTATTGCCGTAGATTTATTCATAGAAGATGAATTCGGTGAAATGTTTTGTGAATTAGATATTTGGGAATCAACAATAGATGATGAAGGAACAGATATAACAAACACTCTTAACTTCCATCCTAACCTAGGAGCAGGAACAAAGCTTTCTTGGGAATTTACTGATTTGGCATTTGATATAGCTGGTGATGGATTTATGCAGATTAGTGAGAATCATAACGCATCAGTAGGCGGTATCGTTACATTCGATTACCTTACAGCTATACCAACAAATCCAACAGATTACTATGATCCAAGTAGCAGTTTCTTCGATATTTTCTATAACATAGATGATCCTGTTGAAGCACATGATGAAACCAGAACACAAGGGATAATCTGGTTGACAATGATCAATCCATTAAGTGCTACACTCTATAATGCAACAGTCGTTTCTATGGAAGATATTCATCTAATTAGAGAGATTAATGATCCTGATGTAGAAGGAACAACTACTAGTGTTTTAGGTACTACTATGCATCTTGAGTTTGATATTGTACAACAATCTGGTGATCCTTGGGAAGTAGCTTTTGACATAAATACAGATTCAGGGATTGTAGAAACATTAGAAGTTAGCATACCTGATTTTGTTGATTTTGTGATGGAGTTTGCTCCAGATAATTCGACAGTGAATATTGATGGAAGTTTAATAACCGATACTAACGTAACTCGAACCTTACCAGGTTTCAATTGGTTCTATCTATTCTTTGTTGCATTAATTGCTTTACCAATAATTAGAAGAAGAAATAAATAATTTCTTCTCTCCTATTTTTCTTTTAATTTCAATTCTATTCTTGAAATAGCTTCTTGTAAGGTTTCTAATTTGTGTGAAAAAGAGAACCTAACATATTTGTTAGAATCTGGATTAGTGCTCCCCTTTTGATAAAAACTTGAACCTGGAACCGTTGCAACTCCTTGGTCTTTTACCAAGAAATCTGCAAAATCTTTGTCACTCTCCCCAAATTCTGTAATATCAGCAAGAAGATAGTATGCTCCTTTTGGTTCGATTGGATTCAGGTTTAATCTAGACAGATTACTCACAAGATAATCTCTGTTAATCTGGTATCTTTCTTTCAACTTCTTGTAATAATCTTCTTCCAACTCAAAAGATTTCAAGACAGCAAATTGAAGCAAAGAAGGGGCACAGATTGTCAGATAATCGTGAACTTTGCGTATTCCGCTCATCAGCTGTTCTTCAGCTGCGACATATCCAAGCCTCCATCCCGTAATTGAAAAAGTCTTGCTGAAACCTGAAATAGTTACTGTTTTATCAAACATCTCGTCAATACTTGCTGGACTGATGTGTTCGAGTTCATCATAGATGACATATTCATAGATTTCATCTGTTACAGCTATCAAGGCATTGTCATTACATAAATCTGACAAGAAGAGAAGTTCTTCCTTTGAAAATACCTTTCCACTGGGATTGTGTGGTGTATTGATAAAAATTGCTTTGGTTTGATCATTTACTTGTTCTTTGAGAATTTCTTCGTCTATCATGAAATCATTCTGTCCCAATTTGACAAATCGCGGTTTTGCTCCACTTAGATAAGTAAGTGGT
>CAZPXJ010000070.1:0-14896 GCA_964590855.1 uncultured archaeon | reverse complement strand
ACTAGCCCCCACAAATAAAGTACTATTGTATATATTGCAATTGTTGTCAAAATCGTTAGAAATGTTCCTAACCATAGAGTTTGACTGTAGCTTTCTTGTCCAAATAGTAGGGGGATAAATAATGGTGGAATCCAGTATAACCACTGATTGTTGTAATTTGTAAAAGCGATTATCCCATAACGACGAATGTATTTTGTTCTTTTTGCAAAGTGAAATCCGCGACCACGAAATTCAACTAGGAAGATTACTATCATACACAACATAATACTAAAGCCATTTGTGAATAAGAATTGCCATAGCCAAGCAAACGGAGATATAACTGAGGCATAAGCAAAAGGTGCATCAGGAGACCAAAAACGATGACCTGAAATAAATCTATAGAAAATGACCGCTTCATCGAAATTTATATTATTCAAAACACTGACTAATTCAAATACAGTACCAACAGCTCCTGTGACAAACATAACAAAACCAGTTAAGAGAACTGTTTTTGAAAACCCTTTGAATAAAGCTTTTTTAGGTTGAGAAATAGCAATTCCAATGATGCTCCCAATAAAGGATATGGCTAAGTACGGAAAGATAGGTTCCCAAGGTGAAGCGAGAGGGTTCACAAAGATACCTATGAGAACGGCACCAAATCCTGCTGTGCGCACATCAGGTTGCCACATCGTGGATCCATCTGCATTGATTCCCCAAGGATATCCTATTCCATCGCCGGAACCTATTAACCCATTATAAAGTCCATCCCAAATAAATTTGGTACTCACAATAACAATAATTGACAAAATGGCATAGATTAACATTTGACGTCTGGGTTTTTTCCAGCCATCATTAATAGAAAGCAACGCTTGAACGATTCCATTCAATATTACACACCAAGCTATAGTGTGAATTGTCTCAAACGTTGCCCAGCTGGTCATAGCAATTGATATGTTCCATGTTGGGTTTCTTAAATCATGGAATAGACTTCCAAACGTTGCATGATAACCAGTTACCCCTTCGGTAAGCATTGCAAATAGGAGCAAAACAACTCCGCTTACTATTTGTTTCAAAGCAATTGAACCCACACTTTTTCCATCTTGTAGATTTTTTTGTATACTTACCATATTGGAAATAGCTGAAGCCAGTAAGAACAAACCTGCTAGACCCCCTAAAAAGGGTAAAACTAAAAGAACTACCAAATTTATTACTGGAATTTGATTTATATTGTCTCCTGCAAGTAGTGTATCAACATCAAGCATATCAGCAATTATATGAAGAATTATCATAATGAAAATAGCTAAACCTCTTAGGAAATCTAAACTCGCAAAACGTTTCATCGATGAGTTTCCGGAAAGTTCAATTTTACTATCTATTTGTGACTGTTCCATTAGATTTCACATTTTTAATATGGTTCTCGTAGAAACCAGACTTAAATAAATCTTCTCCCAAATTTAGAAAACGATAATTTCTTCTATATTTTGAGAGAATAATCCTGCCCACCTATAGATTGCAATTATGTTTAATCTGATAATAAAATTATACTACATAGGATATAGTTTTTAATTTTGGATAACATAAAAAAAGAATGAATAAGTTTAGAGAGCAAACCCTAAACTTGTTGGTGAAGCAGCAAAAGCAAATACTAAGAATGCTACAGTAATCACCACACCTATTATTGAAAGTACTAAAGCAGCTATGTTTTTCTTGTTGACACCTTCATTTTTTCTTGCTTTAATTGACATTGGAAGTGTTATCACAGAAAATGCAAAAAATACTGGTATAGCTAAGCTAAGAATGGAAAGTATCATAGAAATCCTTGAATCTGTTTTTGCTTTATGATAAATTTCATTTTCCTCAACGATATTTGCCCACTCAGGGTTATGGAAAACCCTTTCCATATCGATATCTCCTTTTTGCCACCATTTCTTAACCTTCAAAGCATCGATTCTTCTGATAGGTAGCAAAATATAGCCAATTGATTTCATAAACCATTCAAATGAAAATCTATAATTGATCAAACCCCATAAGTAAAGGATTATCGTATAGAAGATTAATGTTGTCAAAATCATTAGCCAAGTTCCACCCCATAGCATTTTATCATAACTATTCAATCCAAAGATTAAAGGAATGAAAGCTGGTGGAATCCAATATAACCATTGATTGTTGTAATTTGTAAAAGCAACTATTCCATAGCGACGCACGTAACCTGATCTCTTGGCAAACGAAGCTCCCCGACCACGAAATTCAACCAGATAAATAACAATCATTGTAAGCATTATACTGAAGCCATTTGTGAATAGAAATTGCCACAACCATGCAAAATTAGTTATGAAAGGAGCATAAGCTCGAGGTGCATCAGGAGACCAAAAACGGTGACCACCTATTGCTCTGTAGAAAGCGATTGCTTCATCGAAAGTTGTATTATCCATAACGTTAACCAATTCCAAAACGGTACCAATGGCACCAGCTAAGAACATAGCACAACTAGTTAGGAGAACTGTTTTAGTAAACCCTTTGAATAGAGCTTTCTTAGGTTGAGAAATAGCAATACCTATGATACTTCCAATGAAGGATACTGCTAAGTATGGAAAGATAGGTTCCCAAGGTGAGGCAAGGGGATTTACGAAGATACCTGCAAGGACTGCTCCGAATCCTGCAGTACGAACATCAGGCCTCCACATTTCCGATCCATCTGCAAAATGACCCCAAGGATACCCTATCCCATCCCCAGCACCAATAAATCCGTTATAAAGACCATCCCAAATGGGTTTTGTACATGCAATTACAATAACTGATAAAATAACATAAATCAGCATTTGACGTTTTGGTTTTTTCCACCCTTCGTTAATTGATAGCAATGCCTGAACAATTCCTGTTATGATTACACACCAAGCAATAGTGTGAATAGTTTCGAAATATGCCCATCTATTAGAAACAAGATCCCAATTAAAGAAATCATGAGTTGCTGGATTGCTAACAAACTCCCCAAACATTCCATGATAACCCGTTATTGCTTCTGTTATCATTGCAAATATTAGTAAAACAATTCCACCAATAATCTGTTTTATTGCTATAGATAGAACACTATTACCTTTCAGCAAATTCTTCTGCATACTAACCATATTAGAAATAGCAGAAGTTAGTAAGAATAATCCAGCCAGTCCTCCTATAAAAGGTAAGATAAAAAGGGCTAATACGTTTATCAAAGGGATATTATTGATGTTACCCACTAGAGTATTAACATCAAGCAGATCAGATATCTGATGCAAAATTATCATCAATAGGATAGACAATCCTCGCAAAAAATCTAAACTTGAAAATCGTTTTTGTTTAGTGTAACCTGAAGGCTCTAAACTTTTTATTTGATGGTTTTGCTCTTCCATGTGAAAACCTCTTAGATATACCGGATAAATGCACTACCTCTTAAATATTTTCTAGCTTATATGTCAAATAAATTTTCTACGCTTAGATAACGCTGTCCAGTATCAGCAAGCATTACAACTATTGTTTTTTCGTTACATGATGCACGTTTGGATATTTCCTCAGCTGCTACACAAACTGCTCCTGAACTAATACCTACTAGTAATCCTTCTTTTCTTGCTAAATCTCTACACATACTGAAAGCATCAGCTTGTTTAACAAGGAAGATTTCATCAATCATCTCTCTGTCTAGGGTTTCGGGAACAAATCCTGGAGCTGTACCCATCATTTTATGCGGGTGAAAAATTCCTCTAGAAATATAAGGTGATTCAAATGGTTCAATAGCTATTAGCTCCACAGACGGTTTCTTTTTCTTCAGATATTTCCCAGCTCCACAAATTGTACCTCCCGTCCCTAATCCTGCTATCAGAATATCAATTTCACCTTCTGTTTGATCCCATATCTCTGGACCAGTTGTAAGATAGTGAGCTTTTGGATTAGATTGATTAACATGTTGACCCACATAAAAATAGTCAGGATTGTCTTTCAGTATATCTTCCATTTTCTGACGAGCACCTTCTGTACCCAATTCTGCAGGAGTCAGTATTAATTCAGCTCCTAAGGCCCTAAGTATCTGCTTCCTTTCAATACTCTGTATTTCGGACATAACTAAAATTGCCTTATATTTTCTTATACAAGAAATAAAAGCTATGGCCATACCTGTATTTCCACTAGTACACTCAATAACAGTATATCCTTCTTTCAACCTCTCTTCTCTTTCTGCGTCCTGAAATATTTGAAGAACTGGTCTATCTTTCAGGCTGAAAGGATTCATGAATTCACATTTTCCATAAACTGAATTTTCAGGAAAGATTCGACTAAGTCGCAGTAGGGGGGTATTTCCAATCAAATCTGTAACATCACTAGTTTTTCTCATTTTTTCACCTTATCCTCAAATTACAATATAAAAGCTCTTTCTATTCAAAAAGAACGCTAGTGTCCAAAGAACAGCTACGCTTACCAAACCAAGAAACATAACAAGAGCAACATGAGAATTAATATCTAATATCAAAAAAGTCAATGCTATCAATATTGGATGTAAAATGTACAAAAGTAATGAATTTCTCCCCATTGAATATACTATACTCTTATTCTTCGTTAATTGTTTGTTATCATATATGAACCACAATAACCAGAAAAGAATAGATCCCAATCCGACTGTGAGTAAAATATAGGCTGCAGTAACTCTTTCTTTAGATATTCCTCCAAAAAGGGGCCAATCTGTATATTTCCAAATGATATGTAAGATAACCCCTCCAGCTGTAAATACTCCTCCACAAACAAGAATAAACCATTTCTTTGTTTTTCTAAAATCATCTACTATGGCTGTACTAAGAAGTAAAAGAATGCAAAATCCGATGCCCCCAATGATACCACCATGTTCGTCCATTAGATTAAGATCTCCAAGCATTACCATATCTGTACCGATTTTTACTGAAATTGTAAGTATATACTGATAAACTGCTAAACACCCGAGTCCAATTGCAAATCTAATAACTCTGGGAAATTTAATGAAAAGCATTGTAAAAAGACCTGCTAATCCTATTGCTTGCAAAACTCCCCAAGAAAACACAATACCATTTTCAGTGATTAAGTAAATTGCACCAAGAGCCCCCATCCCATATAAAGCAGCATATCTTCTTAGAAATCTCAATAATGTTTGAAGCCAGCCTTTGTTTTCAAATGATTGATTAAAAGACATTGTATAAGTTAATCCAATCGCAAAAAGGAAGAAAGGAGTTACTAAGTCTACGTAAGTCAACCCATAATCTAGAGCATGTTTTGACCACGCGGGAACATTGTTGAAAGGTGCAATAACATTGACGAAAATCATAACAGCTATAGATAATCCTCTAAAAACATCAATTGAAAGATATCTTGGTTTTTCATTCATTATTTCTTCTTTCTTCTCTGATTTTGGAGACCTAATTTCCTTTTCCTGATTCTGTGTTGCACTAACTACCATAGAATAATAGTAAGATATCAAATACAAATATCTTCTTGAGATTTTTAGAATTGATCTAAATCATTACCTGAAATTACTGCCCCACTATACTTTACTTTTATTTCATTTACTAAGTCTTCTTCTGATTTTCCCCAGAATAGCTGATGGTAAAGAACCAAAATCTTTGGCTTAACCTTTTCCGCTATCTCACCTAATTCATAAGTAGATGTGTGCATAGCTTTATGATATTCTTTCCAAGCAAGAGATAGTTCTTCTTCGTATCCTTTTGCAGAATATACTTCATGAATTAAGATATCGCAACCAGAGTAATGTTTGATTAAGTCACTAGATGGCGCAGTATCACCCGAAATAACAATGATTTTGTCTGGTGTCTTAATTCTATATCCATATGCTTTCAATAATCCATGATTACCAGAAAAAGCTTCAACTTGTATGTTAGAATCCTCAAATATTAATCCTGGTTCAACCTCATAGGATTTTACTTTGTGTCCAGTAGAATTGGCTGGTTCTAATCCTTCAGATCTTGCTCGGACATCTTCTTTGTAAGCATTTGTAATGTGCTCTGTTAAGTGATTTAATCCAGGAGGGCCATAAACTTCTAATGGATTTTGTCTTCCAAGAACCCAAGTCGTAAAAATCAGATCTGGGTATCCAATTGTATGGTCAGTATGCAAATGGGTTAGAAACACTGTTTTAATTGATTTTACATCAATATTAGCTTCTTTCATCCTTCGGACTAAACCGGAACCAAAATCGAATAAATACGGAATATCATTAACTATTATAGCTACACAAGAACCATATCTATTTGGTAAAGCATTTGGAGTCCCTGTTCCTAAAAGTATCACTTTTGTGTTTTGTGGGTTTTCGATTATCATAACCAACTATCATTTAACTTTAAGATTTAAATAGAAATCGGAAGTTAGTATGTTAAGATACATATGACATTACTTAAGGAAATATTTGAAGCTGAGGATAGAATTCGTTCTTACATTAAAGAAACTGCATTAGAATATTCACCTATTCTAAGTGAAATGGGTAATTGTCATGTTTATCTTAAGCTTGAGAATCAACAGGTAACTAGTTCTTTTAAGATTCGAGGGGCCATGAATAGTTTGATTTTCCTAAATCGTACCGAAAACAGAAGTGAGTTTGTAACTGCTTCTTCAGGTAATCATGCTGCTGCATTTGCTTATGGAATAAATAAACTAGGTTTACAAGGTACTATATTCCTTCCAGAGAATGCATCCATTACAAAAATTGATGCTTTGAAGGATCAGAAAGTTGAAATCAAACTATATGGTAATGATTGTGTTCAAGCAGAGATTTATGCAAGAACTTACGCTAAAAACAACAATTTACCATTCATCTCCCCCTATAACGATTTGAAGATAGTCGCAGGACAAGGAACAATAGGTATTGAGATAGAAAACCAATTGGGCAAACCTGACTATGTTCTTGTCCCAGTTGGAGGGGGAGGTCTAATTTCTGGTATATCTGGTTATCTAAAAAATAGTTTTGATGAAGTCAAAATCTTAGGGTGCCAACCAGTTAATTCACCAGTTATGTATGAATCTATAAAAGCTGGAAAGATACTTGACTATGAATCACAACCTACAATATCCGATGGTACTGCTGGGGGCATTGAACCCGATTCTATTACTTTTGATTACTGTAAGAGTTATGTTGATGATTATGTCCTCATTACTGAAGAAGAGATAAAGAGTGCATTGAGATTATTTTATGAAAAACACGAAATGATAGTTGAAGGTGCAGCCGTTCTAACAATTGCAGCATTTATTCAGAGAATCAAAACTTTTGAAGGATCCAAAGTTGTTCTAGTGATCAGTGGTTCAAAAATAGACAAAGATGAGTTCAAGAAGATTATTCTCAAATAGTTTAGCTTTTAATTAATATTCCTTGAATAATCCTATTTCCAAGTTCTCATTCTCTTCTAATAAGTCTAATTCTATAACAGATGCTATATTCTTTCTTTCTAATAACTTAGTGATCATCAAATAATCAGAAGGAATGATATCTTCTTTTTCTTTTACTATATCTTCATTGGAAAACCAACACAATTCTCCTTCATCGGATTCTCTCAGTACATCTGTATCTGCTTCAGTCATACAAAGATAAATGAGAAATTGTTTAGATGTTAAGGTTGTATTTTTGTCAATCAATTTTTCATTAAGAATCGCTTTAATCCCCTTCCACTTGACAGATAAACCGGTTTCTTCCTTTATCTCCCTTAGAAGAGCTTCTTCTATTCTTTCATCAAAGTTCATTTTTCCCCCCACTAAGGCCCATTTATTTAGATAATCCCCTCTTCTTCTTTTGATGAGCAACCATTTTTCATTATACTTAATTCCTCCAACAATGATGTTGAGAATGCTTTTTGAAGCCATTAATATGTTAAAAAACATTATAATTCTAAACTTTTACCCTTAATCTATTACTTATAATTCATAACATTCTTAAATATTCAGCGTTCAACCTCCTTAACGAAGCCCGATGACTAACTTCATTCAGAATTTCAGACGCTCAATTCGTAGGAAACTTGGCTACCCAGAAGTTTCTATCCTTGTTCTAGGAGATAATAATCCTGCTACTAGGAATAGAGCTCTACTAATTAAGTCAGAAACATCTCTTAACGAGTTTATAATTGACAGTTATTTAGTAGAACTTCCTTATGCTTTAAATTTCAAGTTTAAACACAACCAGTTTATTCCATTTGAAGGTATTTTGTATTTGATTGATTCAACTAAAGAAGAAATGATTAAGCATGAAAGAAACTTTCTCTGGGAAAAAATCGTCTGGAATCCTGAAACTCAAAATTTGCCTATCGCTATTTGTGCATATAATTCAAATTTACTAGGAGCACTATCCAGAGGTGAGTTAATAGAAAATCTCTCGCTGATTCGTTTAACTGACAGACTCTGGAACCTTTTTGAAACTCCAGATGTATCTTCTATTCTTGAAGCATTAGTGTGGTTGAAAAAGGTAATTCATATAGGACATGTTAAGTCATGGGAAGAAAAAGAAAAATTACTTTCGAAAATTAAACCTGTAGAAATTCAGATTACTACAGAAGAAGAAAATGATCTAGATATATAAAAAAGAGGTACCTCTAATGACACTCTCAATACAAAAATTAATGAAAGACGGTTATGAAGGATTTTCAGTTAGGTCTATTCTAATGAATTCAGAATTCCGAGACAGGGTTCTAAAGGATGTTAGCGTCAGAGGAAACGAAGTAGGTAAAAACCTTGTGATGGATAAACTTGCTGTTGGTGGAAAAGTTCTACTTACAGGTCCAACAGGTGAAGCTAAAACACTATTCGCTAGAATATTACTCGACCATATAGTCAGAGAGATTAATAATTTCAAATATCACATTACTGGCTGTCCATTTTTGGAAGATGCTGGATATATTGTAGATATCATGAATAATTTTCCTTCAAATCCCTTTGCAGGAATTCGTGTTATGCAATCTCTGTGTCCATATTGCAGACAGAACATAGAAAAAGCATTATCTTCAGATGATTTTGATGTTAAGTTAGATAATACCAACAGTATTTTGGCAATATCTCCAAAAGAAATTGTAGATAGATTAAGCAAGCTCGGGGCAACCAAGACTGTTGTACGTAGATCACAACTTGATCCAAGAACAGATCCTGAAAGTCTCTATATGCTATTAGCTGGAGTTGAAAATCTGGAAGAGCTTTTCGGTAAAGATACTTCAACAACCTATGCTGCTACTTCACACAAAGTTGGTGTTCTCTCACATGGATTCATTGTAGTGAACGAAATCCAAAGACTTCCCCTAAGTTTACTCGAATCTCTCATGGGTTTTCTAGAAGAACCTATGGGTATCAAGTATAACATTCAAGGAGAACCGGTCTATATTGATGGTGCAGTTCTTTTCACTTCAAACGCTCCTTTGACAGTGTTTGGAGAAGAAAGTCAGCCAATTATCAATCGTATTCCAGAAGTATTATGGCCCGCACGTTCAGTTGAAAGCCGAGAACAAATTCTAAGAGATATGTTCGAGGAACAGCTTGTTCTTACAAGAAAGAAAATTACTGCCAACCCTTCAATCATACAATTACACGAACTTGAAAAAGATACAACTGATTATGTCAGCAGATTAGCACTTGATTTCTTAGCCTTCTTAGGTAACAACTCTCTTCCTGAGACACTAAAAAGGAAGGGAATACGTTCTGAAAGTCGAATGGCAAGAAATGATTTCTATTCAGGTCTGGATGAAATTCATGACCCCCAAAGAAATCCCCATATTGATCTTCGTACTATGAATAATATCATAGGAGAAACCGTATTACTACAAATAAGGGAAGATAAAGAATCTGATGTAAATGTAATTACTCTAGAAAAGATTCGTAATACTATGGGTGCTTATGATGTCCCAGTTTCAATGATAAATGACTCTTTACAACAACTGAAGATTATTCTACGAACTGCAATAAAGGAATCTGAAGTTTCTATAAGCGTTCAAGATATATCTGAAGACATTTCTAAAATGAAAGCTTTAAGCGATAAAGAAATGTCAGAGTTGATTGTAAAATTTGAGGGTCTTGATAGATTCAAAGAGAACATTCGAAATCCGATTGTTGAACAACTCCGATTATCATATGAGCAGTTACTAAAAGTGGATTACATCTAAAGTAATCTTCTTGTAACTTGTAGAGTTGATGATATGCCCCATCGAATATATTTCGTAACAGAAGCAGAATTCGCAGATCCATTACAGCATTACAGTAATCAAGAGTTTATTCTTGAATTCGAAGATGCAGCTCAAGTGCTAAAATTATGGAGAAATCCACACATGGGTAGAAGTTCACGTGAAGGTGCTGTTCTATCTATTGCTTCCAAAAATGCAGTAGCTGTAGAGAATATTCTTCAGAAAATCATGAATACACCTTTAACTGCTCCTGAAGAAGAAAGATTAGTCAACGAAATGAAATTACTTCGTTTCATCGGCGATCGTGTTCTTCCTGATGTTTTAGAACGAGTTAATAGGAATGAACTACAAACAGTTGAAGATATTCTAAAATATATTCAAGAGCTCCTAAAGGAAATTAAGCATGAGGGAACAGTTGACCTTCAAAGTTTAGCAGAGAAACTGAATCAACTAAAAGATATTGTTGATATAGAGATAACAGATGCTTTTGGAAGGAAAAAGAGGATTTCTAGAGAAAGCGTTATGGATCTACTTGGTAAGATTCTAGGTAGATACTTAGTAAAACAAATCTCTGTAGCATCTATAGACGAGGTTCATAAACGCCCCCGAGGAACAATCAGACTCAAGGAAACTTATAAAAGCGCCATTCTAAGTTCTCAGACTATTCCTCCTACTAGAGTTAAACAAGAGGATATTATGAGAGTTAAGAAAGACCGTAGATCTTTAGTATATCTCATCGTTGATATGAGTCAATCTATGCGCAAAACTGTTTTTCAAGGAGGAATGTCTCGTTTAGATGGTGCTCTTCTTACTAGCCTTAGTCTCTATTATTATTTCAAAACACTAAACAGAAGAAAAAGAAAGCGTTATGATATGTTCAAACTCGCTGTAGTCCCTATAAGAAAGAATCCTAATGTTATTGATACAGACAAAAACATGGAACAGCTTCTACTTACAGCTGAAGCTAGAGGAAAAACATACATGGTTCAGAGTATTCTTGCTGCTATAGAACATGCAAAGAAACAACACAAAGACAAAGATATCGATGTTCAGTTTACCATTGTAACAGATGGGATGCCAAATGTTCCTTCCTATCCATTTAGTTATAGAACAAATAATGAACTTAGAAAATATTTTGATGATATAGATACTAAAACTAAACCCAATACTATTGAATGCCTCTTACAGCTTAATGGAATCTTTTCCAGTTTGAAAAATGATAAATCAAGGAATTGGAATGTATCCTATTTCCTGATGGGGCCAGAATCTCTCAGAAACAAGGAAATCTATATCCATACCAAAAGAATGCTTAAAGGTGTAACACGACCCATTTTAGTGGATCCTGCCCAAGTGAAGAATCTAGGAGAACAAATACTAAAGGAGAGTATATTATATGCTTAAAGAAGAACTTGCAGAAATCATTGTTGTTTACGAAAATGCTCGTGAGGATTTCAAGACTTTAGTAGGAGAAACTCCAGAGAACTATAGGGTTCTGGTTTTTCTGAATCCTGAGATGCATGTTTCAGTCAATAGAGTGATAGAAGTTACAGGAACTCCTCAAGCAATATTGACTTCTGAACAAATAACGAATCTCAGAGCAGCAAGATTAAACGATTTTCTCCCAATTAGTAAAGAAACTGTCTATAACTCTTTGCCAACTCTGATTTATCTTTCTATTCCTTCATATGAGCTAACAAAAGAACAAGAATTCACTTTAAGAGTGATGCTCATTCATGCCTTTGCACATGCTTTGATGAATGAGAAAACTGAATCAAACTCAGCTAGGATTCTTGCCCAGTTATACCAATTAGATGTTATACTTAAAGAATTAATGAGTAACAATGTGTATCAGTTAAATATAGTTTCAAAGGATAAACATGTTTGGGCATGGCAATATTTTCAAGATTTGATTGGAGTAATTCGCTTATTCACTGAAGCTGGCGTAGAAGATTTCTACACTCCTCCTGAAAATGCACGCAAATATACTCTGTTTAACAACTTCTCTATAGAAGCTATAGAACTCATAAGCGAAAGAGCCAAAACTGCAAGAAAGAAACATCTTCATGATTTAATTGATGAAGGATTTGCTCATTATATACAACAAAAAGCAATAGATTATTTATTGAAAAAAGATGAGTACAAACTCCCAAAAAGACATGAAGACAGATCAATTATGTATCCTGCTGGTCTGAAAGCATTATTGGCACCTCCTGTTGGAGTTTTCTGCCAAGTTGCGATGAACAAACTTCTTTCAAAATATAAAAATGAGAAAAAAATGTTTGAAAAACTATTTTCATATAAATCTGATATTGAATTTCTAGAGGAGTTTACTTGGGATGAAATCAAAGATTTACTTGCTGTTAACAAAAACCTACATTCTGAGTCTGTTGTAGATCATTGGCATTCAGTTAGAAGTAGATGGTCAGACTTATGGTCTGTTTATGCATTCGGATGGCGACAGATCGAAGAATATGTGAGCAAAATTTTCAGAAGGAAGTATTCTACCTTCGGACAACTACTTGATGATAAGCCAAATATCTCCTCCAAAGGTTATGTTAAGGTGGATGACAAAAAAGTGTATGTCTTCGAAACTAATGATTATGGTATAGGTATTGATCAATTAGTCATTCTCCATAATCATATGTCTCTTTACAGAGATGATTTCAAAACAATTCTCCCTGCTTTTGCGGATATTATTGTTTTTAAGAAAGTTGGAGGTATCCATGTGGCAACACTATTTGCTGTGCACAAAGCTAAATACAAATCTCTATCACCCTATCATCTGCCAGTTATAACAAGAGCCGTTCAAGTAACAAAGAGGAAAAATGCATACAAATTCGATTTGGATGAAGAGAAGGAAGAGAAATTTGAAATTAGAAATATAGATTACACACATCTTAGAAAACTTACACAACCACAAAGAGGGGCAATAAGTTATCTGATAAAAGAGGGGTTGTTTGAATTATGAGCTTCCTAGATTTCTTAAGAGGTTTATCAATAGGAAGGAAATTGAAGAGTCAAGATCCTTTAGATAGGGCATATTTCTCCCTTTTCATAAGAAGAAGGGGAAAAGCCAAAGACATAAAGAAGATTTATCCTTTGATTGAGGATTCAGATTGGAATGTAAGAAATGCAGCGGCATCTACAATGGTTGAACTCTCCTCCAAATATCCAGAAATCAAACAAAATATCCTTTCTCATCTACATAATTTGGTAGAAGAAAGTTCTCTAGCAATCAAACTTTCTACATTAGAAGTTTTAGGTCATTTGAAAGATTATGGATCAAAACCTTACCTTGTAAAAATCCTTGAAGAAAGCGATTATGATCTACAATATGCTGCAATAAGAGCTATTGGTTATCTGGATGATGTAGATGTTCTTAATCCACTTAAGAATGTGGTATATGCTAGAGATTATATCACTAGAAGAGCAGCAATACTTTCAGTTGTTAGAATAGCCAATTCGGTTAAGGAAGAAGACCAGGTTGAGAAATTAGCTGATCATACTCATATTATTCTTGAATCCTATCTTGAATTAGATGAACTTGGTGAAATAATCTGCAAAATTATGGATTATGCTGAAGTGGATAAGCTGCCTGATATGAAAGGGTATTCTGAGTCAGAGATAGTGAAATTAGAAGGACTAATTGAACAAAAAGATTATAGTATTGAAATGTATAAAAACTTCGCTAGATTAATTTTTCCAATATATTTCCCACTGGATGAAGAGACAAACTAAAACTGTCTCTTTCCAAATTTGTCTGAACAGAAACTCACAAATTCTTTTTTAATTTCATCTAGATTCTTTTCAAGTTTCCACTTTTTCTCAACATAGTCCTGTGTTTCAAGATCACAAAGATGAAAACAAGTTGATATCAAAGCAAATCCCATCATTCGTTTCCTTTGGCTATTTGATTCTAGAAATTCCAATGCTCTCTGTTGATGAGGATTCTTAACTTCTGATTCATTATGAAGTAATTGTTCTTTCTCTGTTGTAACAATCATTGTTATTATAGAATCAACTTTTGAGTATATAAAACTACAAAAATCGGTAAGTAAGGGAAAAATCTTTTTGTATTACTTTATCTAGCAGCTTTTTTCTCTTTGATTTGATCAACTGAGTAAAAAACACAGATGCGTTTCATGTTTTTATCTTCATGGGGTAAAGAATACCAAGCACGAACTCTTCCTAAAGGAGCTTCAATACTTCTATAAAGTTCTTCTAAGTAACTCATAATACTTTGATTTTCTAATTCTCTCTTGGGAATGTCGAAGTAATTTATGAATTCCATACAATAAGAATCAACATTTGTCTTCTTTAAACAGTGTATTACGGAGGACTCATATTTGTAAGTCAAGATATGTGATGATTTACATCTCGTGCATATAAATAGAAGAAATAGAGTATGTTTTATCCAAACCATTTAACCACATTCTAACACAACATATCAGCTTTATATTGTGAAAAAATTACTTTCAATCAACATGTTTTTCATTTGAAAAACTGGGATGTATTTGAAATGCCTTTAGATATCGACACACCTATGAAACCAAGAGGAGATCAACCAAAAGCGATTGAGAATTTAGTTACAGGAATTCGTAAAGGATATAATTCTCAAACTTTATTGGGTGTAACTGGATCAGGAAAAACTTTTTCCATGGCTCATGTCATCGATAAAATCAAGAAACCTACCTTAATAATTGGTCCGAACAAAACTCTTGTTGCACAATTGTTTGGAGAATTCAAAACACTCTTTCCAACTGCAA
>CAZPXJ010000069.1:0-15015 GCA_964590855.1 uncultured archaeon | reverse complement strand
GATTATATCTTCATTGAAACCAAAAGCTCATACGAACCTCAGCGAGCAGCAGTTGATTTCATTCTAGAGAACAATTCGACGCTTGATATTGATATTTTCTGTTTCTCATATAGTATAACAACTGCATCTTATGAAACAAAATTCAATTCTCTTGAAAGTTTAGGAGTAATATCTGTCAATGCAGCAGGGAATTTAGGTGAAACTTACACATACAAAAGCGAAGCAAACAAACCTGCTTGTTATGAAAGTGTGATAGGAGTAACTGGAGTATATGACAGTAATTATTCTACTCAAGGAGATAGGTGGATGTTAGATGATGAAGTAAACAACGGATATGGTATTGATATAACTACTGTTTCTGTTGAATCAAAACTAGATTGGGCACCTATTCCTACATTGGATTATTTTAATGGTACTAGTAATAGCTGTCCTATAGTTGCAGGGAGCATTGCTCTTCTAAAACAATATAGGAACACATACAAATCAAGTGCTGATTTTGATGTAGATGAGATTCAACTGATACTTAAAAAGACTGGTGATTTAAATGGATCAGCACCGAGGGACCAATCATCAGGAATAAATGGTTCTTTCGAGTTCGTAAGTGACAGTTATAGTACTTTTCCATACTGCTCAGGAAATGTCTATGAAACATATGGATATGGTTGGGGCATTATAGACGCTTATGAATTATATCAGTATTATGAAGATAATTACTGATATCCTTCTTTTTTTTCCAGTTACTAAAATATCCTTCCTTTGTTAACGATTATCAAAATTGTGGCTATAATCTTGCTAATCATTTTCTTTTTTTCATGAATTTAACCTTATTTGAGATTACTATCAACAAAATACTTTGTATAAGGAACAAAATACCAATGCTTGATTCTTCTGTATTCGTTGGTGTCGGATAATTATGGGTTTCAGTTACATCTCCTGATTCAAATATGAATTGTAACCCTTCTTCTGTGGAGACTATATGAATTTTTTCCACAACAACGGGAACGTAAACACTACAACAATCTGTAAAGTTAAGCCACAATGTGTAATCGCCTTTAGGCAACCTACTATTAACATATGGTTCTAGTTCAATATTGAATTCGTAACTTCCTTCATACACTCCAGGTGGATACTCATAGTTTCCACTTACCCACTCAATCCCCATCCCAATTCTTGCAGTAATACTATCATTCTCTAAACTCGTTTCTAACCAAGGAAATGGGAATGGACTACAAAGATAATCCATATAGATGGGTGTCTGCGTTGGGTTCTCAATCTCATAGTATAATATGAAAGCGAAAAATGTAAGATTGTATTCAGCCTCTATATCGACCTCAGGGGGGTAATCAACATCGACAATTCTTACAATGATATATTCTCCTTCTGCCAACATTTCTGTTTTACTGCCTAGGAATAACAGTGATAGACTTATCAGTATCATCGCTTTAATTCTTCTATTTATTAATTCTTTCATTTTGATTCGCTCCTCATATATCTAGGACTAAGTCCTTTATTTACTATTACCTAATTTGATATTTAAAGCACAACCATACTGTATCTATTTGCGTTTTTCTGCTAATTAATGCTTTGTAATTATCTTTTCAAGACAATTTAATGACAATATTTTTTTCCTTTCGCTAATATTGCACATGGTAACTCCTCTGTTATTGGTACTAAACTAGCTCTCAAACTAGCTGATTACACTATTACTGAAGGTGGTTTTGCAGCTGATCTTGGTTTTGAAAAATTCGTAGATATAGTCGCAAGACAATATGACACTCTACCAAACGCTGTTGTTCTTGTTATTACTGCTAGAGCACTCAAGCTACATGGTGGTATCTCTGATCTTGATCAAGCTAAAGAAAAGAACATCGAAGCTCTTGAGAAAGGATTTGCTAACGTAGAAAAGCATCTTGACAATATGCTCAATGTTTTCAACATCCCTCCAGTTGTTGCAATCAACAGATTCCCATTCGATAATGATGAGGAAATGGCATGGATCAAAAAGAAATGTGAATCCATGGGTGTAACAGCTGCAGAAAGCCAAGTCTTCATGAAAGGTGGAGAAGGTGGAGTTGAACTAGCAGAAGCAGTCATAGAAGCTATCGAAAAAGGTTCTGGTGATGTCCAATTCGCTTATGAATTTACTGATCCAATTAAAACCAAAATCGAGAAGATAGCTAAGAAAGTGTATGGTGCTGAAGATGTAGAATACTCTCCTCAAGCTTTACAAGATATTGCCGCAATCGAGAAGGGTGGATTTTCAGACTTCCCACTTTGTATGGCTAAGACACAGCTAAGTATTTCTGATAAAATTGGTTTAATGGGCGCTCCAAAAGGGTGGACTCTCAATGTAGATGAAGTTCGTCTTTACACAGGTGCTCGTTTCATCGTTCCTGTTTGTGGCAGTATGTTCCTCATGCCTGGATTACCTCCGGTACCAGCAGCAAATGGAATGGACTACACTGAAGATGGGGACATTATAGGGTTAAATTAACAACCCTACTAATCCTTTTTTTACAACTCCAAATACTTTGCATAAAATAGATTTTACTTCTTGCTTAAAATGTAAAGAATGTTTCTAGCCAATCTATTCCTGGGTGATTACCTGGCATAGCGATTTTGATCGTTTCTTTCCAAGCAAATGGTGTCATTTGACTATTACCAAATAATACAAAGCCAGAACCTTGTCTATTAGCAAAAGCTAGATTGTGGTATCTACCGTTGTTTCCCCAATGCCAGAAATTGTAGCTTGAATTAGTTTTTTCCAATGCCCAACCTAGTCCCCAGAAAACTTTGTCATTTAGTTTTATCTCATTAAGCGGTTTAGCATGCAAATCATTCAACCCTGCATCATTCACTGGCACTACTGGTGAGAGCATACTCTGTATGGTTTCTTCTTCTAGATAATAACTCTGTGTAGATTGATTATTCATCAAACTAATCATGATTTTTGCATAATCTTTAGCAGTTATGAATAGCGAACCAGTAGCTGATGGGTTTTCAGGTTTCCATGTTCTATTTGTTCCATCTTTTAGATAGCCAAAAGCAGCAGTATCTTCATACTCTGGTTTCCAAACAAAACCTGCATCGTTGAATCCAAACTTACTTCCCATATACTCCTGAAATAAATCATCTAGATTTTTCTGTGTAATTTCTTCTAGAACCACCTGAAGATATATGAAACTTTCATTAGAATACGAAAACCTTTCTCCAGGAGTAAAAAATATATTAGGTCTATATCTTGTTTTCCCCCAGCCTGGAAAACCAGTAGTATGGCTCAAAACATGTCGAGTAGTGATTTTTTCTAACAAAGGTTGTTCATCTAAATATGGTTTTGGTAAATAATTCTGGAGTGATTCATCCAAATCTAATTTTCCCTCTTCACAGAGTTTCAATGTTAAATATGCAACTACAGGTTTAGCAATTGATGCAGATGCAAACAAGGTTGTTTCAGTTACAGGAAGATTGCGTTCTATATTTCGCAAACCAAACGAATCATCCCATACAATTTTCATATTGCGAATTAACGCAAAAGCTAGTCCATGAATCCCATATCTATTCATTAATTCTGGAATTTTCTGTTTAAGTTGTTTAATGGTGCTAGTATGATCATTAATCAATTTTATCACTTGTTTCTTGTCTAAATCGGAAAACAGCATTATATAAATTAAACTCATATTTTGAGACTTTCATTTTGTTTTAGTTTTTGTAAATTTCAATTTCTAGTATTAGGATTACTAGGAATATAAATTGTTAAATGTGAAAAAAGCTATAATTAAAATAGAAATAGGTTTACAATTATATTATGAATCCTACTATCTTTTTTGACCTTGATGGAACATTGTATTCATACAGAGATGGTCATAATGTTGGTTTACAAGGTGCTTATGATTATTGGTCAACAATAACAGATGATGATTTTGAGCAATTTTATGATAAATATAAACAGAGCAGAAAGAAAGTAAAACGTTTTCTTACTGGTACGGTGGGCAGTCATTCCAGAGTGCTCTATTTTCAAGGTATGGTCGAAAAGGATTTTCAATCATCACAACCTTATCATATTGCAGAGTTAACTCAGCGTTATTGGGATACATTCATTGATAGTATTGTGCCTTTTGAGGGGGTAGAAACAACTCTTTGTAATCTTTTGGAAAAGGGATATCAATTAGCTATTATTACTAATATGGATGCAGAGATTCAGTTTCGCAAACTTCACCAGCTAAACTTGGATAACTATTTTGCAGCAGTAATCACTTCTGAAGAAACAGGGAAAGAAAAACCTCATCCTCATATCTTCCTTCATTCACTGGATAGGCTTAATGTAAAAGCAGAAGACTGTATTATGATAGGAGATAACTGGGAACAAGATGTTGAAGTAGCTGAATTTGTTGGTATGAAGGGAATTCATGTTACAATTGAAGAAGAACCAAAAGATGGTACAATCAGTCTTAACAAATACAGCGATCTTGAAGATATTATAGATGAACTGCTATCAGACCCAATTGAAGGAGTAATAAAATACAAACTGGATCATCGAGGAGCAGCGCTAAAAGTAGATAGAACAAAAGTAAAGCCTTTGGTCCAACTAAGAGACAAGTTGTGGGAACTCAGCCTCATTGGGGTGTATCCTCCTGACCATCCTGTTACACCCAACATCGGCTTTGGGAATACAAGTGTGAGATATACCGGTAATGGACAATTCATAATAACTGGTTCACAAACTGGTGAAAAGAAAGAAACGTCTATTGAGGACTACGCACTAGTTTTGGATTATGATATTGATAATAATCGAGTGATTTCTAAAGGTCAAACAAAACCTTCCTCTGAATCTATGACCCATGCAGCCATCTATGATATTGCACCAGAGGTACAATGGGTAATACATGTACATCACGAAGAGATGTGGAAAAACTATGAAAAATTAGCGATGAATACAACACCTGAGGATGCACCATACGGGACACCAGAGATGGCAAGAGCAATTCAACAAGCCTATAGGTCTCAACCAAAACTAAATACCCCAATCTGTCTACTCGGTCATACTGATGGTTTACTCACTTGGGGAAAAACAAAAGAAGAAGCACTAAAATTATTTTTGGATGCATTAAAGCAGTTAGAAAGCTAACAATCTCTTCCCCTTCGGTAATAATGAGAAATGGTTTGGATTAAGAAACAATGTGTATCTATTGAACAAATGATATAGGTTCAACTTCATAAAGAGATTCACTTACATTTATTTTAACTGAATTATATTGGTTTTTTCCGACTAGTAATCGAGTGAGTTGAATCAGTATCCATTCAAAAGTTCCAATGAAACGTAATTTTTCCCAGAATCGAATAATAATATCAAAGAAGAGAAAAGATACAATCATCATGCAAAATGCCCATCCAAACCCTAGCTGATTTCTATTTGTAAAATCCATTCCAGTTTGATTTGTGCAGATCATTCTTATAAAAAGATCAGCAAACTGTATCATGTATACTGTTAAACTAACTATTGCCCATCTCCGAATATATCTTGTCCAGCGTGCGTATTTTTTCAAATTTGCTTTCTTTCGAAATTCAAAAAGTGCTAGTAGAGCTGTTAAGAGATAAATCTGTAATCCCATAGTAATTAGCATATACCACGTTGGAAAAATTCTAAACCAGAAATCAATAACTAGTTTATCAATTAGAACTAGGTGGAGGATACCTGATACTATCAAAACAGTCCCAATTAAAGCTGAGTACCTAACAAATTTTCTACTAAGATTTGGTTTAGCTAAGAAATACCCAAAGATCCCTCCAACACATGTTACAAAAAAATTCGGAAAAATCGGGCTTTCCACCCCTGCGATAGACATCCAAAAGAAGCGCGTAAAATACTCGATATTGTTTTGGAAATCTTGACTAAATGAATTTATCCTTGTTATATCATACCCTAAAAGATTGGTCACGCTTTCATGAATGGTTGGAGCAAGAAATAGAAAGATTAGTGCTATCACAGTCAGAATAGAAACAAAGAAGAGAGTTTCTTTCTTCCATTGCTTCTTGAAAAAAATATAGGAGACTATACTTAGAAAAATGATTGACAAACCTATTATTTGGAGAGTTTCGAAGACATATGCAATTCTAAAGGTTTCATTACTAACAGTTCCACTTAGTATTAGGCTATTAATCGGCCCCCATGGACTTAAGATGCCTTCTCTAAAGATGCCCAATAAGTATACGATTCCTCCTTTTATTATTCCATTATAAAGAAGACGTCCTGGACTTTTTCCTTGCTTGAGAGATTTCACGAATTTATATTGATGAATAATTGTCGAAATGAAGAGAAACAAAGTTCTTGAACGTCCGATAAAGAAGAAAATAACTGCTAAAAATGCTAAAATAGGATTCATTTCTGAGAGATTGAGATTGTTTAGAATATTTAGATCTATAACATTAAGCCACGTATGCACTAATACCATAAAAATAATGGCGCTACCACGTATAACATCTAGAGTAATTATTCGCTTCATTAACAACAATATGTAGCCGTAGAGTATTATTTATCTTTGTCTCTAATCTAGTCTAATATTTCTTAATTGATAATATTATCAAGAAAGGTTTAAAGAACGAAAAAAGACCACTCACAGCTAGAATCTTCTTCATTATCGTTTATATCTTTTCCTCAAAGATCATTTTCTGAATCTTCGTACAAAGGTGATGCTAGTTAGTCCTACTATCGAAAGAAGAACAATCCAAGAAGTTGGTTCTGTATCAGATGGATTAGTTGTTGGAGGGTTGTAGGGAAGTGGAAATGAGTGACTAGCTATCATATACTCTATTTTTCCATCTATCATTGTTAGCATAACTTCAATATCCTTCAGATCATCAGGGTTGATTGTTAGGGGGTCAGCTGTTAGAATAATCATGTCTGCATACTTACCAACTTCCAAAGAACCGATATAATCCTCCTGTTTTACTGCATACGCTCCTTCTATTGTCATCATTCTTAGTGCTTGTTCAACTGTTATAGTATGATTTGATGTCCAAGGATCTGGTTCATGTATTGTTCCATTTTCATCAATTGCTTTTCTAGTGACTAATCCCCATAGATGCAGAAATGGATTGATATTTCGAGTGTGACTTAGGTTATCAGGATCAAATCCATTCCAAGTAAAATCAGTTTCTAAGTAAGAATGGATTTCTAATCCTGGAAGTGAATATCTGTTCATATACCATGCTTGCCAAGTAGAGTTGAAAAGCTCTTCATATTCTTTTTGCCAATATGTTGGGAAATACCCTCTTATGGAATGAACGGTATCAAGATTTTGGGATTTGGTAATTAAATCACCTCTTATGAAACTGTTGTGTTCGATTTGATGTCTCGCATATTCGTCAGTTGAACCATTAAGTGCATACTCTAATGAATTCAACACAGTTTGAATAGCTCGATCTCCCATTGAATGAAATGCACAAATGAAACCTCGATCATGAATTGCATCAACAGTTGCGTTCAACACAGTTTGGTTGAAATACAAATTACCATAAGGATCTCTTGCTCCCCAAGCATCTATCATTTCTTGAGAGTAAGCTATGGTCATCGCTGGATGGCCTCTGTTACCCCCTGCACCATCAGTATAGAATTTAATTCCTGGAATTCGTAATTTTAAATGATTATCTAGAACAGGAACCATATCTGGTGGCCAATGATCAACAAGTATAGTCTCATTATTCTCATCAAGGAATGCGTAATTGTAGATGAGAAAGCAATTTACTCGCAAACGAAGATTGTCGTTTTGTTCTGCTTCTTGGAACCAAGCAAGTTCACCTCCGTCTACACTTTTTTCATTCAATGTTGTATATCCGTGAGATAAAGCTAGATTTTGTGCATCGTAGATGTTAGCAGTATCCCCTAACCAAAACAAAGAAGCCATGTAGTGAGTGTGGCCATCAATTATCCCTGGCATAATTGTTCGTCCTTCAAGATTGTAACACTGATTATTTATCGCTTCATAATTTGATAAAATATCTTCATTACTGCCAAGAGCGACAATGATGCCATCTTTGATGGCTATCGCTTCGAAGATTGTATTACTATCATCAATTGTTATAATATTGCTATTACAATAAATATAATCGACAATTGTTGGGTTAGTTTGATTTATAGTTGAGCTTAATACTGTAAAAGGTGCTATAATAATTAAGAAGACACAAATCAAGGAAAAATGATTTCGCATAATTATTCAATTGCTTTAATTAGATATAAAGATTATCGGACATTTTTCAATAAATTTTTAACAGTTTTATTGTTGTGAGACAAAATGAGAATTCAAAACATCATTGTGAGTGACAAGAAAGAAGATATTCCCAGAAAGTATCTTGAAAACATATTTAAATTAATGCAAAAATCAGAAGGAGAATATCATCCATTTGATCCCCCTCACTTAGACTTCTTTAGAAAAAATTGGGAGATTCCTGAATTATCTTGGGTAAAGAATTTTCGATTTGTTGGAGTTGATGAAAATGATGAAGTTATGAGTTATGCTTGGCTTGGTTGGAATACTAAATTCGATAATTTAGAAAAATCATGGCATTATATCCACTTACAGGATAACGAGGAGAAAGAAAATAACAGAATGATTATGTTCAGAGAAATAGTGAATAGTCTCCCTGAACAGGTTGAAATCATGTTTGCTTGGCATTTAAAAGAAACTGAAAAAGAGAAATTTTATGATAAATTCAATAAAGAACCAGCTTATGAGGAGATTCTTTTCGTTGCAAATCTTGAAGAACACAACTTAGATGAAGTTTCATTAGAAGCTCAAAAACAAAAAACAAAAGCACTTGAGATAGGTTATGACATCATCTTCATTGAAGATCAAAATTATAAAGAATATTTTGAAGACTACAACAAATTCGTTAATCTTATTGAATGTGTTTGGAATGATATGCCAAGAGAAAATCTTTCAGAAGAAAATACAACATTAACTGTAGAACGTTTTGATGAGCAATGTGAGAATAATAGAAGGCATTATGAGACTTTTCTTTCATTTGTAGCTGTTGAAAAAAGAACCAAAGACCCTGTTGGTATAACTGTTTCTATAATAGGGGATTATCAACCACATGTTGCTTGGCAATGGGAAACAGGAGTTCTACATGAAAAAAGAGGAAATGGTTTAGGACTGGCATTGAAATATCAGATGTTGGAGCGGTTATTAAAATCTACTAAAGTCAGAAACTGGTCAACTGGTAGTGCTTCAGTCAATGTTCATATGCACAGAATAAACGAATTGTTGGGATATAAAAGATGGAATTCTGAAGTAGTATATGAGTTTACAAAAGAAGAATTAAGGAATTTCATAGAAGAAAAATGAATTTTTTACTTTCTAATTTTATTTCTTCCGATCCACAGAATTACTATTGCTAAACCTATTATAGAGAAACTATAATTTGTTCGGATTGTTTCAGTGCTAATCTCCAGAACGTAGTGATAATACCCTGTATATTCATTACCTTTTTACTTTTCATGTGTTTATTTATGCACTAGTCAATTATTTCAATTATTTCAACAAAAGTGGAAAACTGCTCAGTTTCAAATAGAATTATAAAAAAAAAGAAGAAAGTTTCTTCTCATTATTAGACTTCTGAGAAACTTACTTTACAGGTTGTTCTACTTCAACAGGTTTTGCAGGTAATTCATCTACAAAAGAGATCATTTCTACATCCCAAAGGGTACCTTTGAGATTGATAGGATCTTTCCAGTTTCTCTTTTGTCCACCTTTTGGTCTTCTGAGTAAGCTTACAAAGAATTCCCAAGAGCCATATCCTTTACCGAACCTGTCCCAGACATACAATAGACCACACCAAGCTAGCATCGTTATAAAAGCCAGTAACATAGTCCACCCAGTATTAAGACTATATCTGCTAATGAAATCTGTACCTGGAACCATAGCTTGGAATAAGAATCGAATAACCATATCTCCGATACTGAAGAAGTATGCTGTTAAAGCAAATACACCGAATCTTCGGATCCACCTGGTCCATTTCAACCATGCTTTTTTGTTTATCTTCCTGTTGAATTCTATACCAATTACCATACCTAAGATTGCCATGATTTGTAGCCCAGCAGAGAATAGAGCAAACCATCGAGGATGAATGTGGAAACCAGGATCAAGCTTGTCAATTCCTACATTAAGGAAGAAATCTAATACGCCACCTCCTACCAGTAAACCAGCAGGTATAAACATCCATTTTAGTTGTTTCTTTTGTGGTTTATCCTGAGTGAGTATCGTAGCTATTCCCGCACCTATGAAATACGACCCCATCATTGGGAACAACGGTGCCTCCCGTCCAACTAACCAATTGAGTGGGATTCTCCATATCTTTTCCCAAATATTCCAAGTCGTGAAAGTTCTGAAGTTTTCACCAACAGCTAGATCTAATCCGTAAGCATTAGTTATTCCAGCTTGCACATATGGACTTATTACTATGATTGTTACTCCAATTACCATACTGATACTTAGTTTTGCAATCCAATTATCTTTGAGTATCTTGGTTGCGAAGAGTAGGAACAAGAATGATGTTATGATCATCATCAACCCTATTGATTCGATTGCTTCAATAATGTAGAACATACTCTTACTGTTTGTCCACGATTCTGCGAATGTTAGAGTAGTACTTCTGCTCCAGAGTTCAATAGGACCCCAATACGGGAATAAAGTTGCCCAAAGTTTACCAATCAAAACTAGTACTCCACCAGCAATAAGTTGCTTAGTCCAGATTACCCAGACATTCTTACCTTTCTTCAATGCTCTCTCCATTGAATAGAAGTTGACAATCGCTGATATCATCAAGAAGAAACCTCTCCAATGGATGAAGATTATTATAAATATTGAAAATATTAGAAAACCAATACCTCCATAATCGAGGATACCCTCTATACTTGAATTAGCAAATGCATCCCAATTCGTAAACAAAAAATGAAAAAGTAGTGCGAAGAATATTGCTACTCCTCTTAAAAAGTCAATTGACGTTAATCTTTTCATGATGAAGTGGTTGTAAAAATTCTTCTATAAAAAGGTTATTCGAAATAAAATTAGTTTTTCTTCTTCTTTTTTTTCTTCAGTTGAGCAAACGAAATTGGTTCTAGTTCATACAATGATTCTTGAACTTTGATTCTAGCGGAATTATAGTGTTTCTTACCCGCAAAAAGTTTGATGATTTGTATCAAGAACCATTCCCATGTCCCAACAAATTTGATTTTCTCCCAGAGTCTTAGAAGAATATCAAAATAAACTGCTGCAACTATCAACATGAAGATTGACCAAAACATCCCTACTTGATGTCTAGATGTGAAATTAATTATGAAAAACCCTACAGATGGTGGTTGGATAGGTTGTCCCAAGATAAACCAGCCTTTGCTTATGAAGTATCTAATTGTGAAGTCAAACCCAACTGTTCTAGTACAATGGATGCGCATTAAAACATCTATATATTGAATCATGTAAACAGTTAACGCAACTAGACCCCATCTCCGGATTATACGTGTCCATCCTGCATATTTCTTTAAATCTGCTTTTTCCCGAAATTCGAACATTGCCAACAGAGCTATTACATAAAAGATCTGTAATCCCATGTTTGCTAGTAGGTACCACGTTTCATGAATTCTCATCCCAATATCAAAATACATATTATCAACAAATACCCAGTAGAGCACTCCTCCAACAAGTAGAACAGCTCCACCTATAGCTCCATAGTGTAATAATTTTCTTGTAGGTTTTGGTTTCGCTAGAAAGTATCCAAATATCCCACCTATAAATGTGACGCCGAAATTAGGGAATATTGGACTTTCGGCACCAGAAATTGACATCCAGAAGAACCGCGTGAAATATTCGGCAGTATTCTGAAAGTCCCTGCCATAAGCTCCTAATACTCTAATATCATATCCCAGATAATCTACCACTGCTTGATGTAGATATGGTGCAGAAAAGATAAAAACTGCTGCCATCACAGCTGAATAAATGAAAAATACCCATGATTTGTTATGTATACCTAGTTTGAAGAAGATATAACTTGTCACACTCAAAGCTATTATTGATAAACCAATAATTTGAAGAGTCTCAAAGAGATAGGCGAGTCTAAAACTACTCCAACTTGTTGTTCCTGTAGTAATTAGGTTGTTAATTGTTCCCCATGGACTGAAGAATCCTTCTCTAAGCAAACCAAGCAAATAAACTACAAACCCCTTGAATATATTTGTTGTTAAGAGTTTTTCTGGACTATCTCCTTTTTCTAGTTTCTTCATGAAATTGTATTGGTGGATTATTGCTGATAGGAAGAGGAAGAATGTACGAGAATGTCCTAAGATGTAGAAGAGAGCAGCTGCAATGAGGAGCCCAGGACCAATTGTAGTTAAATCACTAGCAGCTTCATAGATTGGACTTAAGTCAACTACGTTTGTCCAAGTGTGAAAGATTGTCATTAAGAAAATAGAAATTCCTCTAAGTACATCTATGGTGACAATTCTCCTCATCGATAAGGATAGATTTATCGAGATGATTATAAATATTTATGATGGCTTCTTGCGCTTTTGTAAATCACGAATCAATATATTGAGTTGAAGTATTTAGATATATGAACAAGAATCTTTTTTTGTGGGGTTTTTATACTATTTTTTAAGACTCTTTAACGAAAGTAATCATGCTTAGTTTAGAATCAAAAGAAGAAAAACAATCAATTCCCTCAACTCTATTTGATTTTGAATATCATCAACTTCTCACTCTTGGTCTTAATTTAATTCAACAAGGAGAAATAGGTTCTGCTATACGTTTTTTCCAAGAACTTTCTTTGTCTGATCTATCCTCTAATCTAACCTATTTCTATCTGGGAAATTTACACTCAATTCGAAATGAGCTAGAAATCGCTGTAGGGTATTTCTCTCTTGCGTGGGAAACGAACTCCAATCCTGATTTAGCTCCAAGACTCCCTTCAAAAGTTCTATTTACTTTAGTTACCATGGATAATCCGGATAAGGAAATTCTGAAACTTTGGTTAAACAGAGCAGAGAAATTCACTCAGTCTTATAGTTGTGATGAACTACTCATTATTGACTACGCAACACGTTTACTGGAGAAAATGTAATGGTACAAAGTGTTCAACAAAAACAAGGAGAAGATGGGTTATCGGATTATAAGATAGATTACCTTTTTGTTGATTCTATCAAATCGTACTATGGACTAATAGATGGGTTAACAATAGAACCTGTTTGGATTCCTAAAAGTGCAGTTGGAAAGGATCTGAGGATTATGTCTTGGTGGGTTAATCAATATAAATCCGGGAAAAGCATCAAAAAGAAGGTTGAAACGAAAATAGTTCAAACCAAACTCAAAATATTTCTGAACTCAAGCTAATGTAACCATTAATTTTCTGTCTCATAGGTAATTTCACATATTCTGTGTTTACTCTTGAGTAACTTAACAGGAACTTTGCTAGATTTCCTTATCCATTTTTCACAGCTATTACATAGAATTTCATTAGGATATCGCCAATAATTGCAGACTACAAGGAACTTTACTTCTTCTTCTGAATCCTGAATAAAATGATCTGAAATAAAATGAGCTTTGTTGAAAAGTTGAATTAATCTAATCATAGGGTCAAGTTCTTGATAGAACTGCTCGCCTATGTCAGCATTAATTGCTTCCATAGCTTTTTCTCTTTCTTGAGCCCCCATATCTTTGATCGTTTGATCTTCTTTGTATGCAATGATTTCTCTATTACTCCCACCTGGCGCTATTTGGAATATACAATCCTTAACATAGCTGTATTCTGAAGCACACCTCATCTCATCACAAATGATGGGCTCATCTAAGATTTTACTAAATATAGCTTCCAACATACCCTCTATGAAAGCACATGTCTTTGTTGCAATAACCCCCAATGATTCTGTCCATATAGATCTGTCTAGGGAGATTGTTGCAACCTTCTCTCCAGGATCAAAGTGTAGGATATTCATGTTTCCCCATCTGCTTAGAATTGGGGAATTAACTAAGGCATCAGTATAAGCTTTAACTGAACCTTTTTCATCAACACGAAGTCCTTGTGCAATTTGCTTTCCAGCTTCGAAACCAATCTTCCCCAAAACCTGTGATATCGCATCTTTAGTTCCTTCAATCTGTCCAATAAAAATCTCTTGAAAAACACTAATAGTATTATCTCTTAATGATTTGAGTAAACTTTCTACTTCAGGGAAATCTTCCAATACAGGATTGGTATAGGTTATGATTATAAACATCTCAGAAAGAAGAATTAGTTTGCTGATTATTTTTGACATTTCTTCTTCTAACGAGGAAATTGTAAGATACTCTGTAATTGTGGGATCAAAAATAACAAAGGAGAGCATGAATTGTTCAACTCCTCCTCTTGCAATAGGGTTGGGAATGGAGAAGAACATACTTGAATAAACGACATTGGCCATTGCATTAACGAAAGCTCTGTTCTCTTCGAGGAAATTAAAATCCATCAATCTGGTTAATGATGCAGTGATTCTAGCATCCTGAATCTCAGCTACGTTGAAGAGTAATCTAGGACCTAACCTTTGGTCAAAGTGAAATAACATAACATTGATTCTGTTCCTCAAATCTGCTCTTTCAGCCATTATTCATCATCTTTTTTGGTTGCATAAATATATGCTAAACTGTAAGACGGATTAACTTCTGCTGTTTTTAAGATATCGGAAGTTTGGATGATTTCACCATATTCATTTTTATCAAATAGAAATTTGTAAAGTAAATCAGACCCCAGACCTGTAATAATAACTCTTGTAAGATTATATTCTTGAAGTTTCTTCTTGATGATTAGGTGTATACTCTCTAGCATTCTAGCTTTCAGAAGTTGAGCTACTTTAACAAGATCGTTTTCACTAAAACTCTCATCAGTAATACAAAGCATTCTCTTTAATCTATCCAAAGCATCTTCTCTGAATTTTGCCTTTTTATCAGGAGTTTCAGTATAGTAATCATTCGGTTGCAAATCTTCAGTTATGAGAAAAAG
>CAZPXJ010000068.1:0-15127 GCA_964590855.1 uncultured archaeon | reverse complement strand
CCAAGAAGAACATTGTAACCATTTGTAGCTGCAGATTCTTCATTTCTAATTGTTACCAAAACTGATGTTTGATTTGTTAAACCTTCATGATCAGTTGCAATAGCTGTAAAATTATGAATACCATCTGTGAATTCCGTTGTGTCACAAACATAATTAAGTTCAGGATAAGGATAATAATCTGGCATGATACTATTCTCAACTAATGCTCCATCTACAAAGATTGCCAAACTTTCTAATTCTTGATCATCATCCCCTTTAACTATAACCTCAATAGTTCCTGAAACTTCTTCAATTACCAGAGACTTTTCTCTAGTTATCCAAACAGAGGGAGGGACAGTATCCAGAGGAGCCTCACCTAAACCATTGAAAGATAGATAGGTTGAAACAATATCAGCTACATATCCACTGGTATCATAGGCGATAATGTTGACTTTGAATGAATCACCAAGACTTAGTCCGTCAAAAGCTACATCCCCCATATAATTCTCATCAGCGGTAGGACTTTCTAATTCAATCATTTGGGTCTCATCATCATTTATTGGGTACATATAACCATTCAGCGGATCGAAGGGTTCCCAACCTATTGGAGTAAATCTTGCAAAAACCTTACCTATTCTAGCAGGATTTTCAAGTTCGACTTCAATAACTGCTGAACAAGTAAATGGGTCGTAAACCTCGTACATATGTAAAGGAACTTGCATTATCTTGAGTTTAGGCTGACATGTTATTGGTTTATACCAAATTCTTGTCTCTAAAGCATCATAACCTTCTCCTCCCGTAGGTAAGTCATCATTCGGATAAGAAGTGGTTCCATAATCATCATGATTGTCATCAAGCTTTGGAGATTGATTTTTACCAAGAGATCTTATGTGGTCAATTCCTTTATCAAATGCTAATCCAATCGTTCCACATGATGCAATCGTAGACCAGAAACATTCAGAAAAAGCACCCCAAGTTCTATCAGCATTGAAAGCTGCTCCTTGATAAGTACTAGTCGAAGTTACAATAATCCTATTATCTTTGCTTAAGTTGTTTATAAAGGATCCAGAATGACATCCTTCAATGACAACAATAATTCTTTTACATCCTGTTGTTACCTCAAAATTATTTAAAAATGAACTAACATTATTAGCCCATAAAGCATCATCCACCATAACTCCAAGAGCATTGATATCACCATGTGATAGAAAATATAGCCCTAGACTTTGAGAGGAATTAACATGAAGAGGAGCCCATTCTTCAATTGCCCATTTCATGTTAACAACTGTTGAAGAAGTATTAACATAAGGTTGACTTGGGCCTACTTCTGGACCCATATAGAAAATCTTCTCTGGAGGAAAACCTTTCTCCCTTAGAATTTGATAAGTTTTATTACACCCATATCTCATTGCTTCAGTATCATTGTGATATTTTACATCCCCCGCCATTAGAATCCAAGCACTTTGGGTTTCAGAAATAGGCGTAAACTTTAGTGGATTATCATCTGCAAGAGCTGAGTTATTTGCTTCAGAAGTAAATAATGGTTGGTAATAAGCAATGGATAGAGAAAAACTAGCAATTAGCAGTAAAGATAACAAGTATTTATTGACATTTCCCATTTTACACAAGTTTACAGCATTGCAATTATTCTTATTAAATGTTTAGTGTAACAAAATACAATTAATTTCACTTTTATTGATTTCGTATCATGATTTGTTAAATTTGGAAAACATTAATTTGGAAGTATATCTGTAAGATATCAATGAACAAATACAAACCCATCGATCCCATTAAATCACCAAGATTTTCTGGAATAAGGACATTTATGCGCTTACCTTATGTACAAAAATTGAACAATGTCGATTTTGCTGTGATAGGGGTACCCTCAGATGCTGGCGCATCTTTTAGAACAGGACAACGAGAGGGCCCATCTGCTATAAGAAAAGTCTCTGCATTATTAAGACACCACAATCCAATTCTGAAAATTAGTCCATTTGAATATCTTTCTGGAATTGATTATGGGGATCTACCAGTCGTTCCAGGATATATTGAAGAAGGATATAAGAGGATTGAAGAAGCGTTAACACCAATTATTGATGCTGGAGTAATTCCAATTCTTCTGGGGGGAGACCATGCAATTACTCTACCAGAATTAAGAGCAATAGTAAAAAAACATGGAAAGGTTTCATTAATCCATTTTGATTCTCATAGTGACACAAATGATGAATACTTTGGTTTACCTTATAACCATGGAACCCCTTTTAGTAGAGCGATTGAAGAAGAACTACTTCTTGTAGATAATTCGATACAAGTTGGTTTAAGAGGATCAATCTATAGTTCAGAACATTTAGAGATACCACGAAAGTTAGGTTTAGAGGTTTTGACTACATCAGATGTAAGAAAAATCGGTATAGACAAAACTATTGATACTATAAGAAATCGCGTAAAAGAAACAAACGTCTTTGTAAGTTTCGATATAGATTTTGTTGATCCCGCATTTGCACCTGGTACTGGAACACCAGAAATAGGAGGATTTACTAGTTCAGAAACATTAAAACTTATCAGAGGTCTTAAAAGATTGAATTTTGTAGGATTTGATTTGGTTGAGGTTCTACCATCTTTTGATCCTTCAGAAATCACATCATTACTTGCTTCCAACTTAGTTTATGAATTTATTTCACTTCTAGCAATAAATAAAAAAGATAAACTTAGAGAGTAGCTGTGAAATAGGAATTGTTTTTAATATCAATGTTTTTTTCAGTTTATGGTAAAGAAGGACTTAATCAAACAAAGTCTCCATCTTATTGATAATTGGCTTAATTTTCAAACTTATTTTAAAGAAATACCTGGTGTCGCAGTAGGTATTTTTGTTGAAGATGAAATTGTTTTCAAAAAAGAATATGGATATGCAAATTTAGGCAGTAAAAAGAAACTTAATGATCAACATCTATTCAGAATTGCTTCTCACTCAAAATTATTCACAGCAACAGCAATCATGAAACTCTATCACCAAGAGAAACTATCTATAGATGATAAAATCTCAAAACACTTACCTTGGTTTACTTCGGAAAAAGATGAAAATATGCAACATATACGAATTCGACATTTGCTTTCGCATTCAAGTGGAATGACAAGAGATGGTCTAACTGGACATTGGTCAAATCATGAATTCCCATCCATTGAAGAAATCAAAAAACAAGTAAAAGAAGGAATCAGTTTCTTTAAAACAAGTGAGATACTGAAATATTCGAATTTTGGTTATACTATTTTAGGTCAAATTGTAGAAGCAGTCTCTGGTTTAAGTTATTCTGATTATATCCAAAAGGAGATTCTAGATGTTCTTGGTATGCAAAATACAGTTGTTGATATAGATGAAAATAATATCGCAAGACATGCAACAGGTTACAAAGTCAAATATCCTGGGAATGAGCGCGAGGAATTTGAACACGTTCCAGCAAGAGTTATGCATTCGGCTACTGGTTTGAGTAGCACAGTTGAAGACTTGATTAAATTTTATAGAGCACACATGATAGGGAACAATACTCTATTCCCAGATTACATTAAGCGAGAAATGCAAAGAATCCAGTTCAAAGCCGAAAAAGCAGACTGGGGTTTAGGATTTAGCGTTACTACAAGCGTGCCCAACATCAAGATTGTTGGACATGGGGGTGGATACCCAGGATTTATTACTAGATCAGGACTTATCCAAGACAAAAAGATGATTGTTGTAGCTCTTACAAATGCAGTTGATGGTCCAGCTCTAACCCTATTCTTAGGTATCATTAAGCTCTTGGAAAAAATAGAAAAAGAAAAAGATAAATTCAAGCCAAAGAAAGATGAAATCATTCAAGATTTCAAAGACATAATTGGCTTCTATAAATCGGATTGGGGTATAGGAATTTATAGTCAAATAGGACCAAGATTTGTTGGAATTGGGGCAAGGGATGAAAATCCTGCAGAGTTTCTGCAAATTTATAAACATGATGAAGGCCATAAATTCATAGCTCCAAAAGAATTATCGTTTGCATCTCCTGGACAACCAATCGAATTCATCAATGGACCAGATGGAGAAAAAATTCTTATTGATAGCCATAAGGGTGAAGCAAAAAGATATCATCTCGAATACTAAAGTAAGCTCTCTTTTCAACCTTTTTTTTATATCTACAATGGATAACATTTTTATCTATATAGTAAAAGTCGATATTAAACGCAAGTAGGCGATATTATTATGGGTAAATTAGTTAAAACTCCAATGTGGAAAGTTCATGAAGATGCTGGTGCAAGAATGATTGATTTTGCTGGCTATTATCTTCCTGTTTCTTACACTGGAATAGATGAAGAAATCATGGCTACAAGAGAAAATGTTTCTATTGTTGAAGTAACCGACATGGGTAGATATTCCCTAAAAGGAAAAAACGCAACAAAATTGATGGAAATGCTTGTACCAAGAGATATGGCTGCTATGGATGATATGAAGTGCGGTTATACCTATTATCTTAATGAAAATGCAGGTTATAGAGATGACACTATTATTGGTAAGAAAAGCGAAACAGAATATTTCAATGTCTGTAATGCTGGAAGCCAAACTGTCAAAGTGTTAGCTTGGATCGGTCAATTTGTTAAACTCTTTGAAGAAATGACTGGTGAGCCAATTGAATTTAAAGATTGGACATTAGAAACAACTATGTTTGCAGTTCAAGGTCCAAATTATAAAGTTATATTGGATAATCTCGGTGTTCCTGACACTGGCAGCTGGGAAATGGTTGAAGCAGAAGTTGAAGGATGCAAATGTCTGTTTACTGGTACTGGTTACACTGGTGAAAGGGGTTTTGAAGTAGTTATCTTCGATTCAAATCTAGCAAATCCAGAAAAAGGTATCAAAGTTTGGAACGCTATCCTTGAAGCAGGTAAAGATGTAGGAATTGCACTCTGTGGTCTAGGTGCTCGTGATGCTCTTAGAATTGAAGCTGGATTACCTCTATATGGTGAGGACATTCATGAAGAAGTAAATCCAGTTGAAACAGGATATGATTTCAAAATCTTCTGCAATCATTTCAAAGAACCATTTTACTTTGGTAAAGAAGCTCTTCAAAAAGCTAAAAATGAAGGAGTAAAAATCAAGCATGTTGGAATTAAACTACTTGAAAAAGGGATTCCTAGAGCTGATTATGAAATTCTCAACACAAAAGGAGAAAAAATCGGTTACATGGTAAACGGTGTTCGCTCTCCAACAATTGGAAATGTTGGTGTAGGTATGGGTTTTGTTGATATAGAATATGCAGAACCAGGTACTGAAGTACTTGTACAAATCCGAAAGAACCAAGTAAAAGGGCAAGTTGTAAAAATGCCCTTCTATGACACTACAAAGTGGGGTAGAAGAAGAGAATCTTAATTCAAATCTTTTTTCCATTTCTTCTTATTTCGTTTTTGTATCATTTTCATTTCTTTTTAGTTTCGTTTTGATTGCAAATGAATCTGTAACAATTTCTTATAAGTGCTTATAGTTGTAGTAATCCATGAGTTGGATTAAAAATAATTACACTAATATTATCATTCTTACCTTGATAATTCTTCTTACTCCAAAACAGAACCTAACTTTTGTACAGAGTCAAAGTGGACTATTGTATATTAATGAAGTTGCATCTGTTAAAGGTTCAGGATACGATGTTTGCATCCAGGAAAACTACGCCTTTGTAACAAATAATGATGGTGTTGACATTATTGATGTTCAAAATCCTACAGACCCAATAAAAAAGGCTAGATTAGAAATTACTGATGGTGCTTTCGGTCTTCATATCCAGGGGGACCTAGCATATATAGCGGCAGGTGGAAATGGATTCATTACTGCAAACATTAGTGACCCACTAAATCCTGCTGTTTTAGGACAGAGTTCAGGACATGGTGTTGCAAGAAATGTATATGTTTCAGGAAATCACGCATATCTTGCTTGCTATGAAAATGGGTTGAAAATATTTGACATAAGTGATAAATCAAATCCAGTAAAAATTGCTGATTACCTGGATAGTGGGAGAATAGATAATGTAGTTTACAAGGAGCAGATATTATTTTTGGCAAACCCAAATTTAGGAGTAGAAGTTCTAAATGTAACTGACCCTGTATCTCCTGTTAAAATTTCCACTTTATTTTCCGTATCTGGTGTTAACGGTTTATCTATATACAATAATTTTCTCTTTGCAGGATGCTATGATAGTTCAGTTTGGGTGATCAATATCACAAATCCATCTAATCCAAGTGTGATTGCGTGTCATTCTGATTCTGACGGAGGAGAAGCTCAAGGAGTTGTAGGAAACAGTACACATCTGTATGTAGCGGATAATTATGGTGTGGAGTATAAAGACATTAGCAATCTTCCAATTATCACTGAAGTTACAGAAAACAGAGAAGGAATTGGTGCTGCTCATGACATAGATTTTGTTAATAATTTTGTTTTTGTTGCAGGAGGAGGAGCAAATAAAAACCTTAGAATATTCGAAATTAGCTCTGAACAATCAAATAATGTAAGTTTCTCCCCCTTTACTGTTTTCTTTTCATTAATCTCAATTTCAATATTATTCTCATTAAGATATCTCAAGAAGAAGGATAGTTAGTTTCCTTCTTTCTTTGCTTCTATTTATTCATGAGTGATTCTTCCGACTCCTTTCCGAGCAGAAGTCTTGCACCTGTTATCCTCTCAGTGTCGGTTACCCTAGACTGTCAAACAGATAGGATGACTCACGGCATCCACTGTCCCGGAGGTGAAGACCAGCGGGAATACTCTTTGGTAAAAACGCCCTTCTGTGACACTACAAAGTGGGGCAAAAAAAAGAAACTTAATTCAACTTCTACTTTCTTTTTCTTTTTCTCGCTTTTCTTCTAAATATAAATCAGGATCTTCCCAAATAGGAATCTTAGCTTTATTGTTATGCTCAGTTAAGAAAACTCTTGCAGCAGTTTCTAAATCAAGACCTCCACCTTTCATCCTTTTGTACCTCTTTTCTGCAAATTTTTCTAGAAACTCTGGAGGGGACTCATATTCAATTTCAAAAGTCTTTGAAATTGTATCAGGGTCAATCTCATCTATTCTATGAATAAGAGACCAAGCGGCTTTCACAGGATCCGAGAGTTTTTCTGGTCTTACTACCCCTAGCAATATTTGATCTGCCATCGACATCTTGACTGGGATAACTCCGGGTGTGTCAAATATCCTTAATCTTGTGGTTATTCTAAGTACTTGTAATGCTTTTGTAAATCCTGGAACTGGTGCAACTGGGGCACTTGATCTTCCTTTCAATATGTTAATTAGAGAACTTTTACCTGTATTCGGTAAACCAATAAAACAAGATGTTATGTAGAAGAATTCTTTGTCAACTGAGGAAATGATTTTGTTTCTTAAGATTGATGTACTTAATCTCTCTCTGGCAGATGTAGGAATAACAATAATCCTTTCTTTTTCTAGTATTTTCTTCCATTTTGCAACTATATGATTTGGAACTAGATCTACTTTATTCATAACAACCAAAAGTGTTTTTGAAGAGTTTCCAAGAACCATGTTTTCATACTTTTTCGTTCTGGATAAACTAGGAAATCTAGCATCAACTACTTCAATGACTACATCACTGTCTTTAATCATCTTATAGACCATAGTATCATAATCGTCTTTTGGCATTTTGTTCACCGTAGTTTTTATGGAGTTTAAATTTTCTTTGGAGGTCCAACATCAGGATGTTTGGGTTGAAATGGACGATCTGGATGAGTTGGAGGGGAAATACCATGATCTCTTACATGAGATTCTAATAGTCTACGTAGTCTATCGACCTCTTGCTCAAGTTTCTTTACTCTCTCTTCCAGAGGCAGTAAATCGTTATCCATACCAATACAAAAAGGTGAAAAGATATAAACGATGTGATTGAAGTTTAAATAATGAAATTCCATGATGCACATTGTCACCTAGCCAGCAAGAGTTTCCTAAAAGACTTTGAACTGGAGACCTCAATGAAACAATGGAATGATCAAGGTTTGGAATATGTTATTGGAGTTTCAACTAAGTATTCAGAATCAAATAGAAACTTGGAATTAGGACAGGAATATGAAAATGTAATTCCTGGAATCGGAATACATCCTTGGAGTGCTAAAAAACCTTTATCAGATGAGGTAAAAGAGAAATTCCAGAAGTTATTTTTTAGTAACAAACAAGTTATTATCGGTGAGATTGGATTAGATCATCATTTTATCAAAAACGAAGAACGTTATCCATTTCAAGAACAATACCTTAGGTTTTTTTTGCAGATAGCAGAAAATAACAAACTTCCTATAAACATTCATCTCAAAGGTGCTGAAGAGGAAACAGCTAACATTCTTTCCTCTTATGAAATACCAGCATCCAATGTCTTAATTCATTGGTATTCTGGACCTCCTAAAATACTGAACCATTTTATTGAAAAGAATTATTTCTTTTCTATCAACCCTTCTATTCTTTCTGGATCCCCACACATAGCAGTTCTCAAGGAAGTACCACTCAATAGGATCCTTACAGAATCAGATGGAAATGTTAAATACACTATAGACAATGAAAGAACTATTGGCTCACCAGGAATTATTCCACGAGTAATGGAAAAAATAGTGGAAATCACTGGGCGAAGCAGAGAGGAAATTTCGATAATCCTGCAAGAGAATTTTAGAAATTATACAAATATCAGGTAGTATCAAAGATGACAATAAAACCAATAGAAGAATTACTAGAAAGAAAACAACAATATCGTTCAAGAATATTGGAACTTACAAAAAAACCTACTAAAAAGATAGGATATCATTTCAACTGTCCCGATGGTCTTGTTTCTGCTGCATTAATGCGACATGTTTTCTCTTCAATTGATTTAACTTTCATACCTATTGATTATCCCATGTTAAAAGATGAAGAGGTTTTGAAGAGGTTTCTCCAAGCGGATTGGTTTGCAATTGTTGATTTAAGTCCTTTTAACGCTCAAGAAATAGAATACTTCTTTGATCACCATATTTCAAATGAAGGTAAGGAAATACTTGCAAAAAATCATGTTTTTGATTCTCAAGCCCCCAGTGCAGCGTCATTGATTGCGAAGTACTTTTCAGACAAGATTCCTGATTTTCTCAAAGAACTCGCTGATATTACTGAAATTACAGATACTGCAAGTTACATAACTCCTGCACCATTAGAGCTCAAACAAACCTATAAGTTGCTTAATTGGGACGAAAAAATCTGGTTTCTAGAAGACGTATGCAAAGCAACTTACACTATTGAGGATCATGACCAAATTATAGAAATTCTTTCAACATCAGGTTTACCAGGGCTGTGGAATGAGAAGATTCTTGAACGAGTCAGAGAATTAAGACAATCAAGAAAAGAAGCTTTTGAAATAGCAGAGAAAATTGAACTCAAAGACTTCATCATTATTATTGATAGTCCTTTACATTACAACACTGCATATATTGCAAGTTTAGTTATGAAAAGAGGAGCAATAGGGGCTGCATATATTACAGTTTACCCAGATGAAGTAAAAGTAAGTTTGAGATTAAGCAGAAATCTAGAAGCTAAACAAGTAGATAAGTATCGAGTTGATTTTCTCGCAAATCAGATGGATGGAGGTGGACATAAAGGTGCTTCAGGTGCAGAAGCAGAAAATCTTGATGATGTTCTTGCAAAAATAATGGATTGGACAAAAGAAAAAGATTTGAAAATTGAAATTGTAGATTTAAAATAGAAAAGAAAGATTTTAACCCTTCACATTTCCTATAGGTATTACTCTTACAACGGGATGTCCAATTCCAGACAATTTCAAAGCATTTACAACTTCATCAATATCCTTGTATGCAAATCCAGCTTCTTCAGCTAAACCAGGCATTGAAGCTCCTTTAACATAGATACCTTTTTCTCTCATTTTTTGTTGTAGAGAATCTCCTCTAACTTGTCTTTTGGCTTTACTTCTGCTCATAGTTCTTCCTGCTCCATGTGCAGTTGAACCAAAACTTACTTCCATTGCTTTTTGAGTTCCTGTAAGCAGATAAGATCCTGTTTCCATAGATCCACCAAGAATAATTGGTTGGCCTAAATCCTTATACTCTGCAGGTATTTCTGGATGGTTTGGTGGAAATGCTCTGGTAGCTCCTTTTCTATGAACCATTAGTTTCTTCTTTACACCATCTACAACATGATCCTCTATTTTTGCAATATTATGTGCAACATCATAGATAAGGTCAAGTCCCAATTCATCTTCATCTTTTTGGAAGACTTCAGTAAATACTTTTCTAACATTATGAGTAATGATTTGTCTGTTTGCATATGCCATATTAGAAGCACAACTCATTGCTTCGAAATAGTCTTTACCTTCTTGAGAGTTTATTGGGACACTTGCAAGTTCGTCATCAAGCACTGGAATATTATACTTGGTCATAGCCGTTAAACAAGTTCTGAGATAGTCAGATGCTACTTGATGTCCCAATCCTCTAGAACCACAATGTATCATTACTGTGACCTGATAGGGTTTGGTCAGACCAAAACGAGCACCCATCTCAGGATCAAACAAATCACCAGGTTTCACAACTTGAATTTCTAAATAATGATTTCCAGAACCCAATGTCCCTAATTGTCTTAATCCTCTACTTTTAGCTTTATCACTAACTTTGGTATGAACAGCTTCAGGCATCTTTCCTTGACTTTCTATCCTTCTGACATCTTCTTCCCGAGCATAACCATTCTCTAAACACCATTGAGCTCCGTTTTCTAATATTGAATCAAATTCAGACCGAGATAGATTAGCTAATTTGGGATCATGTTTAAGTTGAACACCAACTCCAGCTGGAACCTTAAGAAATAGTTTTTCAACAAGTTCCTTTATTTTTGGACGAACATCTCGTTCTTCAAGAGTAGTTGTAAGCATTCGGACACCACAATTTGATACTACCATCGAATTTGCGATGAAATTATGAGATTCATGTTCTACAGTAAAATCATATACTTCTCCATCGAAATCAAGAATTTCTTCTATGTTTTCTATCTTGTCCCACACCATTCCACTGTTATTTGTAGATGAAATTTGTGATGCAATGTAAGCATCAAAATGTGGAAATAATTGTGAAGGTCGAGGATTAGTTACAACAGTATCATAGAGGACTCTTTCGATAAATCTTCTATTTACATTGTGGGATTGAGTAATTGATTTTTCAATCTCTTCTATTGCCATTCCACTTTCTGAAAATTCAATGATTTTTGCTTTAGCTTCTGTTCTATCTCTTATTTCATTTTCTTTATGTTTTAGATAGACAATTGCATAGTTTGCTAACCATCTTTTCTTTCTGTTATACTCGAAATTTACTTTGGAGTAAAAGCGGATTAGATTACTTGAATCAGATTTTATGTGAATACGAATCCTAAAACTCTCTTCACCTTCACTATCTGTATAATCATGTTTTTCCTCTGCTATGCTATAAGAAACATCAAATTCTTCCAGTAATTTCCCATAATCTTGTATAAATTTTTTACCAGATTCAACATATTGCTCTCTTTTATTAATCCCTACTGTGGGGCTGTAAAATGTATATCCAAGATTTGTTGCAGTTGAGGGAGTTGACATCTCTGCACCTTGAAATGCTCCAATAAACAATCGTTTCAGCCATAACGGTAGTTCTATTACCCAACTTGGTAAACACCAATTTTGGTTGGACTTGTTCCCAATTGGGATACCAAGTGCGTTTAGAAGAACAAGGAACGATCTAGACGACACTTTTGCACTGTGTTCAGTTGAATGAATTACTTTATCACCATATTTTGAAGCAAAATCTATATCTCTATATCGAGTATATGTTCTTGAACAAGTCCAACCAAGTTCCTTAACATCCATTCTAATGTCTTCAAGATCCTCAGGTTGAGCGTAAAACCAAACAGTACCTTTTGATGTCGATTTATCTTTTACAGAATGAATTATTAATGAACCATCACCCAAAACAAAACCAGCAAGCTTGAGAAGAAGAGGTAATTTTGCTGAGTTCATTCTCAACGGGAGTAAATCACGTTTTTTCAGTTCTTGAATAATGGATTTATTATCAAAATCTAGATTTAATCTTTCAATATCTTTTTCATCAACTATGATTTGATCAGATGGTTTTTCGTAAGGAATTCCTTCAAATGGATAAATAGCAATTTCATCAGTATTAGTAAGATCTTTAAGAGGTATCATTCCTTCTTTTGTCCAGAACGGATGATCATCAGTTGCCTTTACTTCGTAACCAGCTTCAGTGCTAATTCTGTAAACAGATTTGGGTTTTATTGTAAGAAATCTACTAATTGAGCAATAATCGGATGTAAGACTATCAAAATCAATTGTAATCAGTCTTTCATTCTGCCAAATATTTGCGTAATCTTTAATTTTCTTTGTATACCCCAGATTTGAAAGGATTTCAGTATCCCCTGTCAGACAATTTATGTCAAAACCCACTCCGCCAGGACTGATAATCCCTTCTTCCATATCAAAAGCTGCTACACCTCCAATAGGAAAACCATAACCAGCATGAGCATCTGGAAGAGCTATGGCGTATTTTTGGATACCAGGTAAGGTTGCAACATTGGTTATTTGATCTATTACTCTGTATTCAATACCTTGTTTTAGAGCAGGAGTTACGATTATTCTAGCAGGTACTCTCATACCTTTTTTGTAAGATATGGGAACTTCCCAAGTTGTTTCATCGATTTTGTTCATGGGTATGTTATCACTTGACATTTTTCTCACTCTTAAGGAATATTTAGTTTTAATAAATCTCTTGTTTTAACAGAAAAAAACAAAAAAGGGACAATTTTTAACCTTACTACAATACTTTGAGGTGATTTCAATGTTCAAATACAATATACTCACCGAAGAAGTGAAATCAGATTTTGCCTTTGAGGTTTTTTCAGATACTCTTCCTGAATTGTTTAGAGGTGCAGGAATAGCTATGATGTTAGCAATGGTTGACACAGAGAAATTAGAAACAGATAAGGAATGGAAATTTGAATTGGAATCAGAAAATCTTAACCTTTTGATGTATGATTTCTTAGGAGAGCTTGTATATCTCAAGGATGTAGATATGGCTTTATTCAAAGACTATGAAATAATCATTGAAGCAAATGAAAAATATTCATTAAACTGTACTGCTCACGGAACAGCAATTGATTATGAAAAAAATGAGATTTTAACTGATGTTAAAGCAATTACAATGTATAATTTTGTCCTCGAAAAAAGAGAGAAAGAATGGTATTGTCACGTGATAGTAGACCTTTAGTTAAACATTGTTTTATTATATTGTGGCTAATGTTTAAGTAAAACCATATCTGATTAAGAATCTTTATAAACTGAATTTCTTTTCGTTAAACAATTCTACAAAAGAAGATGATTCAAAATGGTAGACGAAATTGTATTAAAAGACAAGTACAAATTTGTAAAAGAACCCTACAAGTATACAGTTACACATGAATGGGTACTTGAAGAAAATGGCGTCTGGTTATATGGCGTTACAAATTATGCAGCTGTAGAGCTTGGTGAATTGGCTTACGTTGAGCTTCCTGAAGTAGGAGCCACCTTCTCTACACAAGAATCAATGGGTATCATTGAAGCTTTAAAAGCAGTTTCAGATTTCTATGCTCCTTTCGATTGTGAAGTTGTTGAGGTTAATTCAGACTTAGAGGATGATGCTTCTCCTATCACAGAGGACTGTTATGGCGAAGGTTGGATTATAAAGGTTAAAGCAACAGCTGGAACAGATGTCTTGATTACTGCAGAAGAATATGCAGCTCTGGTCGAAAAAGAAATAGAAGAAGGAACTCATTAGTTTTTTTAGAGGTGAAATTTTCCCCTCTATTTTTATGAATAATTAAGAGGTAAAAAAATGACAAAAAATTTTAAAGGGCATCCTTACCTTGCTAACAGTCAGAAGGATATTGACGAGATGATGGAATACCTTGGCATCAAAGATGTTGAAGAGTTGTATTCCGATATACCCAATGATATTCGCTTCAAAGGTGAGTTAGATCTACCTTACTATAAGAGTGAATATGAACTTCTTGAAGCTATTAAAGCTAAATTGAGTAAAAATATCACTACAAGGGAAGTAAGATCTTTCATTGGTGGAGGAGTGTTGGACATCTATATGCCAGCTATCCAAGATGAGTTATTAAGAAGAACTGAATTCTATAGTGCTTATACACCTTATCAACCTGAGATATCTCAAGGAACTCTACAGAGTCTGTTTGAGTACCAGAGTATGATATGCGAAATCACAGGTATGAACGTTGCTAATTGTTCGTTATATGATTGGGCTACAGCCGTTGGTGAAGCAGCATTAATGTCTGCTAGAATCACGAAAAGAAATAAATTCATCTACACAGCTGCAACTGCCCCTAACAGAGAAGCTGTAATGAAGAGTTATGTATTTGGTGCCCATCTAGAACTAGAACCAATACCATATGACCTTACTACAGGTAAAATGGATATTGCTAAAGCTAAAGAGATGTTGGATGATACTGTTGCGGGCATTTATATAGAGAACCCAAATTTCTTTGGTGTTATTGAAGATGAATTAGATGAAGTTATAGCTAAAGCTAACGAATTGGGAGTAAAGGTTGTTGTTGGTGCTGATATGAATTCATTAGCATTGATGAAACCACCTGCAGACTATGGTGCAGACATCTGTATCGGTGAGGCTCAAACAATCGGCGGAGGCCCACTTAACTACGGAGGTCCTCTTTTAGGAGTTTTAGCAATGAAATTCGATAAAAAAGAGACAAGACAAATGCCTGGACGTATTGTAGGTATAACTATTACATCTAATGAAGGCGAAAGAGCTTATGCTAACACTCTTGAAACAAGAGAACAACATATCAAAAGAGAAAAAGCTACAAGTAACATTTGTACAAATGAAGCGTTGATTTCATTAAGTTGTGCAATTCATCTATGTCTACTTGGTCCCGAAGGATACAAAGATAGTGCAGAAACAATGTACCTAAGCGCACATTTTGTAGCTGATGAACTAGAGAAAATTGGCGTGAAGAGAGTTTTTGGAAGTGAATTTTTCAACTCATTTATGCTTGACTTGAAGATTCCTAAAGACAAGAAGCAAGAATTTACTAATTTCATGCTTGAAAGAAAAA
>CAZPXJ010000067.1:8170-15164 GCA_964590855.1 uncultured archaeon | reverse complement strand
TATTTGAAATTCTTTGAAAATGAGACTCATTATTTGTTACTAAAATCATTTCATTTTAAACCGCCGACACTCCAACCAATAAATCAAAATCATCAATTGGATTTCCTTGTTTTCTTAAACGAGTTTTTTCTTCTGCATTTAAATCAAGTGAATTTATAATTGGAAGAATTTGTACTCCTGTTAAAAAATCGTCAAGTGCTTCTTGATTTTTCTTTTGTGATTGACTGGTCTTCACAGTGTATTATTTTTTTGTTTTTCTACTATGTTTTCATCTTTCCATTTGTTAAGTTGTTTACATGGTTATACAGGATACTTTTACCACCTAAAATTCGCAATGCTTTGAAGAGAGTTTCTCTCATCATAATTGCAGGATTTTTCACTTTCGTGTCTGTAGTAGGGAGAATCCTCTTAGTTATATACGACATTCTTGTACCTACAGGCTTACGAGAACTTGTTCCCCTCCTCCAATTATACCGTAAATACGTTTTAGTTGCTTCCAATATCCTTTCAGGAGAAAAATCACAAGAGATTATGGAAGTATCTGAAGAGTTAGATGAACTGATGCTAAAAGAACATAATTTGATTAAGAATTACCCAATTAGACGAGGAGTTGGAGAAGTAATTAACCTTGCAGTTACCCCACTTGTATTCATTGCTATTCCTACATTGATTGTTAGAATTTTTCGAATAGGTTATGCAACAATTTTTTTTACTTTTGATAGACTTCCAACTCTTGGTCCTCTTGGTACTCCAAATTATCTGAAATACTTAGACTTACTTAGACTGATTGAAGATTTAACTGGGTTAGGTCCAATATATTCTGTAGCACTCTTTGGAACAGGGTTACTTTTAGCAAGTTGGATAGCAACCATCTTTGGACCAATATACGCTGTTTTTCACAGATGTAGTGTTATTCTTATGAGATATGGAGGATATCGATGGGCAAATATTTACAGTAGTCTCGAAAACTTCTTCTCATTACCATATCATGCAGCTAAATCATCTTTTAGTTTCTTTGATGCACCACCGATATCAGCAGAAACGTATAAAGACTTCAAATTGGAGATTGTTGAAGAAGTGGATACTATCAAAGATAAAGTACAAACTCTGCTCATAATGGACACAAAAAAGGTACCTGTGCGTTCTAAACAGATGTTAGAAGATTTATTAAGAAAAGCAGAATTAACCTTAAATGAACTAGATATATCACGTATAGAACAAGAAACAGCTAGAACTTTTGCTCTATTAATTTGGAGTAAAGAATCTTCGTTTATACCATGGATTTCAAATGAGGCAAAAATACAATTTGCTAAAAGAAATGAGATGTCTGTTGAAGAAGTTAAAAAATCATTTAATGTTATTTTAAGAAAAATAGAAGAAGGATATCTTACTGAAGATCTTTTCTCATCAGTTCTCATAACTGGTGCACTCAAAGGCGTAAACGAACAACAGAAGAAGTATAAGCAGCTTTTAGATGATATTGAATATAACAAACTTGCAATTTCACTTGCATTAGGTGCGAGACAATTTCTAAAAGATCAATATTCGAAGAAACCTTGGTATAAAAAAACAGGTAAGAAATTTCTAATTTCTCTTATCGCTCCGTTTATGCCAATTGGTGTAATATTTTTAGCTATTTACAATTATTTTAAGCATGTAATCCTATCAACTTTGAGAGCAATCATCACGCTTGGTACAACAAGAGTTGGTCGCTTCATAGCGAGCAGGTTTCTTGAAATTCGTAACACAATCATCTATACATTCAACAATGTTTCTTCTGTGGGTAAGGAGTTTAGTTTCAAAGAAGATCTTAACATCGATTTCAACAAATATCTAAAGCTAATTGGTAAATTTCTCATTAGACTCATCTTTATTGTTCCTATTCTTCTTTATACACTTTACAAAGCAGTGAAGCGATTTTTCATCAGGATTTTGACACAACGAAGTGATGAAGAGAGAATGAAACGAAGATTTGAGAAAGAGTTAGCAGTAGCCTCTCTAATTGCTATGTATCAAGAGATCTATGATAAAATGCTGATTTCTGACATATTGATTACAGATTGAGTGATACTTACGGAAAATTAAAATTCTTACTAGCCTATTATTTATTAATGTCTTCTACTGCCAATGATATTGAATCAGATGAAGAAATATCACAACCTAAAGAAGAAAAGGAGGAAGAAATAGAAGGTGAGGTGGTAGAGAAGGAGAAGAAAAAAGAGAAAAAGAAGCAAAGAAGATTTGCTTTTATAATCCTTTCAGTTCTTATTTCAATAGTTTCTATATCTACCAAATTTATGATTATTATTTATGATATATTCATTCCCAAAACCCTTAGAGAATACGTTCCTTTCCTTAATATGATACGTAAAATTGCTTTACCAATTTCGGAATTACTTGCAGGAAAGAAATCTAAAGAAATCACAGAAGTAGCTAACGAACTAGATGAATTAGATCTTCAAAAAGAGAAGGTCATGAAAAACTATCCTCTAAGAAGAACAATAGGTCAAGCTCTGAGTATGGGAGTCTCCCCCTTGATTATAATTGTTATTCCCACTTTGATATGGAGAGAAAGTATAGCTCAGATGATTACTAACTACTTTTGGAACACATTTCAATGGGAAATCCCAAGTTGGTTAATTTTTGTTCTTCTAGGAACAATAATGCTAATGCTCTCTTGGATTGTAACCCTCTTTGGTCCCCTTTATGTTATCTTTCATAAATCGAGCAAATATATGCTCAAACTGGGAGCTTATCGTTGGGCTTCATTTTTCCAAGATTTAGAAAACTTATTTGCTATACCTTACTTTACAGCAAAATCATCTTTTAGTTTCTTTGACGCTCCGCCTATTTCTAGTGAGACTCTTGAAGAGTTTAAACTAGATATTAAAGATGAAATAGAAATAGTTAAACGGAAAGTTGAAGGTTTATTGGCTTTGGATGCAAATAATGTTCCTGAAAGATCAAAAGAGCAGCTAGAAAAACTTCTAAAGAAGATTGAAATACCAATTGAGCAATTTGATTTAGCGAAAGTAACAGATGCTACAGCTCGAACTTTTGCCTTATTAATTTGGTCAAAAGAATCGTCTATTATTCCATGGCGAAAGCAAAATGCGTTGGAAAAATTTGCTTTGAACAATAATCTTACCAATCAAGAAGTAATTGATGCTTTTATCTTGCTAAATAAAAGACGAAAGGAAGAGGGAATTACGGAGGAAACAGTTAAATCAATTTTACTGACAGGAGCCTTGAAAGGAATTGAGAAACTAGAAAAGAAATACAAACAAATCATGACTGATATTGAAGCTAACAAGCTTGCTATTTCTTTAGTATTGGGTACAGAACAATACTTAGAAGATGTTTTTTCCACCTCATCTTTATTTGTTAAAATTCTCAGAGAAATAGGGTTAGCAATATTAGCGTTCTTGATGCCTTTGCTATTAATCATCGTAGCTGTTCTATTATATATCAAACATGTAATTTTTACTTTATTCAAAACAATATTTTCTAAAGATATAATTCGAATTCACAAATTTATAGGTAGAAGGTATAAGGAGATCAAAACAACTCTAATTGAAACCTATCAAGCTGTAAAAGCTAAAGGCCAGAAGTTCAACTTCAAAGAAGATGTAGATATTGACTTCAAAGGGTTTTTCAAAAAACTTGGTAAAGTCTTACTTAAACTTATTTTTATTCTGATTAAACTAGCACTCTTGTGGCCTCTCTGGAAATCATTGTATATACGAATAGCTAAATTTATTGCAAACAGAAAGCCTGAAGCTAAGATGAAAAGAATGATTGAGAAGGAGTTAACTAAGGAATCCTTAGTGTTCATGTATCAAGAAATATATGATACAATAATTTCTAAATAATTGTGTGAAATATCATCAGTTACTCATTTTTAGAAAACAACACTTAAGAACGGATTACTAATTCTTTGTTACATCTTAAAATAAAGGTTATTAGATTGACAATAGAAGAACCACTAAAAGGACAAAAATTGGGACCTGTAATAGTTTCGTTAGCAAATGCTGCACGAGCGTTTGATGCTCCAGTACGATATCCTATTCTTTTCAATGCACCTAATGTTTTTGCAACACCAATGGGAATGCCTAAGGCATCCGCATTCATAACTTTGATTGAACATTTCTTTGGGTTATTCCTCTTACTACCTATTTTAGGTTTTACTAGAGGTTTTAAGAAATTATTCGCTGCTGTAAAATCATTTGATAAACGAGATTGGTTCTCACTAATGTATATCTCATTTGGTGGTTCTGCTCTAGGACTATTCTTCTTCCTTATGGCGATGGGCCTTGGAAATCCAACAATAGCAATTTTAGTCCAAAAGATTCAACCTTTAATTACACTCATATTTGCTGTGTTCATACTTAAGGAAAAACTTTCTCTAAGGTTTTATATTGCTCTAGTAGCTGCTATCGTTGGAATAGTATTGATGGCAATGCCAGATATTCTTAAACTCATTAATGATGGAGATTATTCAGGACTGATTGCAATATTATTATCTTTACTAGCAGCAACGATGTGGGGAGGAAGTACCGTATTTGGGAGAATTTTAACAAAAAAAGTGGACTTCTGGGATCTCACTCTTCTCCGATATTTAGGAGGTTTTATATTTCTTCTATTATTGAATATTCCACTTCTTACTTACAATTCAACATACTTCGGCTTCTTAGTAGATAAACAAAATGTTTTTGCACATGAAACATCTCCAGGAGTATTTGTACCAGTCAATTGGCAATGGTACATCATAATAGCTATACTCTACTTCGCTACTTTGACAGGAGGAGTATTACCACTAACACTCTATTACTTCGGATTAAAAAGAACTAAAGCAGCTATAGCAGGTTTGGCTGAGTTAGCTTTTCCAGTTCTAGCAATTATAGTAAATTATTACTTCCTTGGATACGGATTAGATTGGTTCCAAGGAGCTGGAGCATTAGTTCTTGTTGTAACGATGTCAATCCTTTCTTTCATAAATGCAAAGGAAAGCAATAATACTACGAAAACTGAACAAGCTGATAAAGAAAGTATAGAAACTTAAGTTGGGGTAATTTACCAATCAATCCCAAAAACTATTTCTAAATCAAATGGACTTATAATTCTTCCTTGATTAAAATTTAACAAGGTTATACGATTTTTCAGATATGATTGAAGATCGTTTATCAATGAATCATACCCGGCCTTATCCATTTCTTTATCCAAACGTAAAGTAACTGTGAAAATCTTTAAGACACTATCATATTCTGTCTCAACTTCAGCAAAATTATAACTAAAGAATTTAGAATTAAACATTTCTTCAATCTCATTGTACCTTTCAGTTAAAAACCAAGCAGGAACAAGTTCTTCTTCCTCCTCAGCTATTTCTACATAAGATGGCTTCTTCTTTTCATGATAAACACTAAGTAATTTGAAGATAAGCTCATCAACCCTCAGTTTAAGATACTCATGCAGGGATTCACTAGCGAGTAATTTTGTTTTAACATTCTCAAAATAATCTGAAAACATTTCATCACTATAATGAATCATCTTAGAATCAAACCAATTACCGACTGTTTCAAGGATTGAATTTAAGTCTAATTCAAAGATTAGTGTTTCAATTTTTTTATCTTCACTCATGAATATCCCTCTAAGATGTGAAATCAAATTACTATAAGCAAACTTGCTTAAATATTATTCTGTAACATCAAAAAAACTATTTCTATACTATTACTTGTGAAATTTTTAGCTAGTTTTTGTTTTAATCTTGAAATCTACCTTATTCTTCAGCTTATAACCATAACTCCAGAGTTGTTCTAAAGTGTCTACAAGCCTAAAGTAAAAATCATTGATTTCAAAATTTACTTTGAAAGATATAGGTAAATTATGAGCTTTTGAATAATAGTTCAAATATACAAAATCAAAAAAACTTAGTTCGGGTCTATAAAATTCCCAATCTATTAGATTTATATTTTCTTTTACAATAATATTTGGAGGTACTAAATCACCATGAACGTAGGTTATATTGTCCTGGTATTTCACCAAGAGTCTTGGTTGTTCTTCGATAAGTTTTTGGAAGGCATCCAACAAGTTAGAAGGATAGTTATTTTCAGAAGAAGAAAACTTCTGATAAATTCTCTCATAATACTTAGTTACTTCTTCTGGGCTAGGTTGAAGTTTCAATTTACCTATTTCATGGATGGAGTCTAGTGTCTGTTTTATTTTTTTCTTGAGTCTATTTGTTATCTGTACTTTGAGAAGCTCACTTCCTTCCACATATTCATAGACTATCGTGTCTGTTTCATTTTTCCAGATGATTTGTGGTGATACTGAACTTCCAAATATCTCCAAAGCTTTTATTTCTCTATCAAATCGGTCTTTTTTTGTATAAATGTCATCTTCTGGAAAAAGTTTACAGATTGCCTTTGGTTTATCTTTCTCATCTGAAATTAGAATACTGTTGTTAACAAATCCCTTATCGCTTACCCGCCAGTAATAAATTAAAATTTTTTTGAAATGAATTTGCAGATCTTTTTCGATTTCTGATTGGATTTTTTTGGGGATTAAAATAGTATAACCTCCTCTGCTTTTACTTTCAAAATGACTTCAGTATTAGATTTGGTTTGCTTTAGACTTTCTTTCTTACAATCAACTTTGATGTACTCAGCAGGAGTATCTTTGACATCAATAATGAGCTTGAAGAGATCTTCATCTTCCTCAACGACTGTTCTAATTGTTCCAACAATATAGTCTTCATCTCCTGTTCTTTCTTCATCAGATATAACTGTTAACGAAGAGGGTTTGATCCTGACTCCCGTAATTTTTTTGTCTATCTTCTTGGTCAGACTGATTTTTCCAATAGATAGATGTAAAAGAGATCCTTTTTCAGTTTCTTCAATATAAAGGACAGGCCAAACATTATTTGAGCCCATTATTTTTGCTACGAGAAAGTTCTTTGGTTTATGATCTATGTCAGAAATTTTACCTATTTGCTGTA
>CAZPXJ010000067.1:0-8160 GCA_964590855.1 uncultured archaeon | reverse complement strand
ACTAATCAATCGCGCTTCTTCACTACTATGAGTAACATAGATAGCAGTTGTTTTGGTTTGTTTCTGTATACGTCTTATGGAAAGCGCAAGACTCTCTCTTCCTGAAGCATCAATGCTTGAAAGAGGTTCATCTAATAGTAGTACTTCAGGTTCAATTGCCATTGCTCGAGCAAGCGCAACCCGTTGCCTTTGCCCCCCGCTAATTTCTCGAGGGTATCGCTCTAAAAGATTATCAATTTGAGTTAATTCTGCAATCCACTTCAATTTAGTAGAAATTTCTTCTTTTGTCAACTTCTTTGCTTCAAGTCCAAAAGTAAGGTTTTTCTCAACATTCATGTGAGGAAATAGTACTTGAGCTTGAGGGACATAACCAATTTTCCTTTTTTGAGAAGGAAGATGTGTGACATCTATCCCATCAAAACTAATTTTACCTTTTTCAGGTTCTATTATCCCGGCTATAATCTTCAGTAAAGTTGATTTTCCACATCCTGATTCCCCTAGAATCACAAGTAGTTCTCCATTATGAATATCAAGTTCCAAATCATCTAAGATGTATTTCTTTTCATAACGCATTGATAGATTTTTGATATTCACGCTGACCATATTTACACCTTTAATTCAATTTCTCCTAGTTTATGTATGCCGTAGAAACAAAGTAATGTGATAATTATTAAAAGGCTAGCCATTGCCAAAGGTATCTGTAAGGTTTGAGTTGAGATGGAATCATAGATTCCTATTGAAAGAGTTTTGAACTCGTCTCTAGCTAAGAAATATGTTGCACCAAATTCACCTAAACTAATGGCAAAGGAAAATAATCCGCCTACAATTATTCCCTTGTAAATCATAGGTAAGATAATTTTTCTAAAAACTCTAAATCTTGAAGCACCTAATGTAGAAGCAACGTTTAGTAATTCTACATCTATTCTATTGTAAGCTGCTAAAATGGTTCTTGTAGCAAATGGAATACTGATAATCACATGAGAGATTATCACGAAGAACCATACAGCATTATCAAATGCAGATGAATTTCTAAATTGTAAATAAACCCCTGTGGCCAATGTAATTGAAGAAGTAGCCATCGGTAGAATAATCAAATAAGAGATGAAACTTTCAGTCTTGGAAGTTTTATACTTACGAATACTTTGGTATCGACTTCTTAAGATGAATACAATTAACATCGATATTACTAATGTGATAAGTGTGGAAATAACGGCAACCCATAGGGTATTACCGAGTAGAACTAAAGGGTTAGCATTTAATACACTAACTACTTTATTTGAGAAAAACTCTTGATACCCATAGAAAGCTGAATTCCCAATTTGATCTGGTATAAATGATCGTATGATTACAGCCAAAATTGGTAGAAAAGTGAAGAGTCCTACTAATAGAATAAACAGAATAATACCAATATTCCAGACAACAATTTTCCACGCTTGATTTCTAAATCTAAATCTATTAGTCTGCAGATTAGATTGTTTTCCTTCAGCTGTTTGACGGGATTTTCGGTCGAAGATAATATACAAAATAATAATTATACTATTGAGAATCAACTGCAATAATGCCAAAAAACTAGCACTCGTATAATTATTAGATACTTTCATCGAACGATAAATCAGGACCTCTATGGTCTTATATGTTGGATTTGCTAATTTCAAAACTATCGCAAAACTGTTGAAAGTATAAACAAATACGAGTAATGATGCAGCTATAATTGAGTTCATTATCTGTGGTGCAATTATTTTACGAAATATTCTGAACTTTGATGCGCCTAATGTCCTAGAAACTTCCACTTGATCATAATCAACATTCTGCCATGCAGGGATGGTCAATCTAATTATCACGGAGATGTTGTAAAATACATGAGCTAAGATTACGCCTTCTATTGTCCCAAAAATTGAGATTAAGGGGGTAGAAGAATTAGTGATTGATTGCCAAATCGTATTTACCCAACCAGAGTTTCCATAAGTAACAAGAAAGCCTGCTAGAACTACAATAGGTGGTAGAACAAAAGGGACAGTTAACAAATTGATCAATATTTTTTTCCCTTTAAAATCATATTTGGCTAAGAAATAACCAGCTGGTAAGCCTATAATTAGACATACAAAAGTTGAGATAGTAGCTTGAAGGAATGTAAAACCGATTGCATAGAGATTTACCTTATCAGTTATAGTTTCTTTCAGAATTAATCCTAAATCTTCAGTTTCTGAACTGAAACTGTACTCAAAAATTCTGATTAGTGGAACATAAAAAAATGCCAATAGAAAGGATAAAAGAAGAATTATTGCTAGAGCAATAATGAGCTTGTTAAGTAGTTCATCTTTGGATAGAGATTTTCCTCTAATATTGGCAAACATTTTCCTTCTCATCTAAAATCGTTTTCGCTTCTTAACTGTAATATATACCATAGTGCTAGCAAATAGCGTGAAAAGCATTATAACCAGAGAACTAAAAGTTGCTACTTCAGCTTCCCATTCTTTTAACCAATTGTCCAAATTATCTCGGATCATATCAGGAGTAAGGACATCATTAAGCAGAACATTATAACCGATGGAATTAGCAGCAAAACAGGATGGAATGTTTGCTTGTATATTTGCAGGATACATCCAGTTGTTTAGAGGAATATTATCCTGTAATTCAGTATCCAGAAACCAATCGATGAATTTTTTAGCTTCAGTTTCGTGAGGAGCCCCATTTACTAATCCTATACCTTCAATTTGGAGCCAAGCATTTTCCATTATCATTGTTAAAGTTGTGGGATTTTCATGTGAAACAACCGCTGCAGAAGGAGGGGGATTACCTTCACCAACACCATAATCAGGATGGCACACATCGTAAGCAGGACTAGAACCATATGAAACCATCATTGGCCTATTTTCTCCTGGAGTATAATATATACTGAATGCATCACCCCAACTTGAGGTTATTCTCAAATCACTTTTTGCTTCCTTCCACCAATCTCTCCAATTTTCATTCAATAGACCACCAAAACTTATTTCTGGATCACCAAAAACAGCTATTGTCCATAGTAAAAATCCCAATCCTGGAGAGCTCAAAGTAGGATCTTCTACTACCAACTGTTTATCAAGATCATATTCTAGAATATCACTTAAATTAAGATATTGCAGTTCTGGATTGGTTGTAAAATTGATTCGATTTAGGTCAAACCAGAGTGCGATTACACCGTAATCATATGGGAGCAGGTATTTCTCTGGATCCAGATTAGTAACAAGCTCTTCGGAGATATTAACTAAAGTTGGAGAGTCATATATCTCTAATATTCCTTCTTCCTTTGCATCATGAATAAGTACATTATCTAATCCTATCAACACATCAGCAGATGGATCATCCTTTTCTAAAATTGCCTTTGATAAGATAGTATTAGCATCTTCCATATAAACCACATTAATATCCTCTTCCGCAATCCCACTATAACTAGCATATGCTGCAGTAAAATCGTATCCTGGATCAGCAAGTAGAGATTCATATGTATAGATAACCAAAGAGTAGTCATCAGCGTTAATCCCTAAAGTTGCAGTTGAGGATTGCGTAGGTACCATTAAGAGTGAAAGTAAAAGAAGAAGCAAGAAAGTTTGTTTCATTATATTCAAGCTAAGCTCAGAAGAGTATGATTTAAATCTTAGCTTCACTATATAGGTGACCTATATCTCATTCAGTTTAAGATTTGAACTATCTTAAACAGGTCGTTTTTGTCTCTGGCAAAGAGATAAGTAATAGATTCATATCCAGAACTCGCTTCATCTATGATTGCTTGCACATCTATCAATCTATTCTCTTTTTCTAAGTCTTTCAAAACCTTCTTTGTTACTAAATCGAGATGTTTTGTTTCAATAAAATTGATCTTATTGTCTAAGAACATTTTTCTTAGTTGCTTCTTGGTTTTAATACTCAAAATCCAAGTGATATCAGGACGATTTCTCTTAAACCACAAAAGAAGTGAGGAGGATGTTTTTGAGGAACCAAACTCGGGTGGGTGAACATTTACTATTTGCTCTTTCACTTTTATTAATCGTCCAGGGAAACTTGCTACATCATCTAACTCTTTAGCTTCAGAATCGCAGCAAGCTAATTGAGAACCAATTTCAGGAACCCATTGATAAAAAACAGGATTCTTCTTTAATACATCACAAACCTCTTCCAATGATTGTAGAATTGAGGATCTTTTTTCCATTGAGGGTAAGAGCTCAGTACCTAAACAAATGTTACAATTTTTGACATGGGCAATCTCAGGTAATGTTTCCTTATGTATTGAACAAATTGGCCCACTTACTCTCAAAGATTTACATTTAGTACAAATTGTTCTCATTAAGGAATCAATACTATCTTTAGAAATAACCATCTCAGATATATTTTCAGCTAATGCATCAAGATGATGATTTATTCTGTCATCTCCTGTATCTTCTATTTTCTTCTGGATGTAAGACACTATAACTGGTTGCTTAACACCAAGTATTTTAGCAATTTCATTTTGGGAAAATCCTTCTTTCCTAAGAATATGGGTAATTCTCACCCTTAAACCAGGTAGAAAGGTTGTTGAAATAAATTCACAAGGAAAACGCATATACCATCTATAGTAGTAAAATATAGGAACCCTATAAAGATTTTTAAATAAATTCGAATCTCAACTTAGTTAGGAAAAATTTAAAGAACACCCCAACATTAGATATATAATGACTGTCGTTAATGCTGTTCTTGGAACACTTACATTTCTACTTATAACTGCTGCTTTTACTTTTACTACATGGTGGTTATTTAAGCTCGCTCTTAAGGAAGAACCAGAAATAGAACAAGCAAACAAAGAACAAATAGCCTAATATAAAATAGTTATTTTTCAGAAAAAAGGCTTATTACAATGTTTTGCAAGTTTCTAAGGAACTTTAATAAATGTGTCAGTAAAGATTAAATACATCAAATTCGTTATATGTGTGTAGTCTAATCGCATAGGTCTGAGCAAAATGAATTCTATAGAGAACACTGACTTGAGCGGAAAAATCGTTTATCTAGAACAGATCTTTAAAATCGCTCAAGACAGAAGGTATTCAACAGCTATAGATGTGTGGGCTGTAGTTCTGGATGCTGAATTCTCAAATAGAAAATATCATAGTTTAGATAATCGAGAGATCCTCGGAATTACTGCAGCAGATATTGCTTCAAGATTGAACATGCACTTAAGTTCCGTTTATCATAATCTCAAAATCCTCTTATCAGATGATTTAGACCTCCTCAACACTGAAGATTTGATGATCTATAATGAAAAAGGAAGAAGAGTAAAGCAAAAAGTTTACCAAATACCTCATATATACTATGATGAATTCCGACTAGTACTCAGTGAACTCCAAGATGAAGGATTTCAATACCCTCACAGACTTTTCACATTTTTCAATATCCTCAAAATAAGAGGGATACTGTCGCATTATGCAGCACTTCTCCACAAAGATAGAGTATTAGCAATAAACGATGTTGAAGAAGTAACTGATTGGTATCATAAATGGTTAGAACCTATCAATATTCGTGAGAGTGTTGTTGCACCTGGTGTAATATACAAAATCGCAGCTGATGATATGAGACGTATTTTATCTCAAATCATTGAGATACTGAATAAATATGTAGACAGTTATACAGATGAACATGAAGCAAAAGGTGTTCTACCAATCTCATTTAGTTATCTTCTGTTTGTTCCTTACAATGAGATTATGAGACAAGGAGAATGGCTAAATAGAGATGAATTTGAGGAGAGAGTCACAGAAAATATGGTCAAAGTATCACGAGATGATGTCAAAGAATGTTTTAAAGATCACGATACTTTCTTCAAATATGGTTTATCCTGCCCAGTTTGTGGCGAAAAACCTTAATCATCCAAGTATCTGACCAGAATCTATTCTTATTATCTGCCCTTGAATATGTTTTGTCTCTAATAGAAGCTTAACTAAGGGATAGATATCGTCAGGATAGAGAGATTGATTTAGAGGATTCTTCTTGTTAATACTTCTCACTATTTCTTCAGGATTTTTTCCAGTTTTCTCAGCTTTCTCCTGAATATCTTGAATATGTCTTTCTGTCATAACATATCCAGGTGAAATAGTATTTGTAACAATGTTATATTCTGAACCTTCTTGAGCAAAGAACCATGTCATAGCATGAACACCAGCTTTTGCTATTCCGTAAGGTAATTTCTTATTTGAAGGTTTGAAACCAGTTGTAGAACCAAACAGAAGGATATTACCACCACCTGTTTCTTTCATCCACTTCATGGTTTCTCTACCAATTAGAAATGCTGAATCAAGATTAACAGAGAGTACTTTACGATATTCTTCGAACCTCAATTCAGTAATCAGTTTACTGTAGAAACTTCCTCCAATTAAGTGTATCATCCCTTGAATTTTAGGAATTAATTTCCGCATTTCTCCAAATGCTTTTTCTACTTCCTCCTCATTAGTACAATCACATTCATAGAATAATACATCAGCTCCTTCTGATTTTAATTCATCAAAATATTTTTTGCTACTTTCACTACCAATTCCCACAACATTAAAGCCATCGTGAAGAAGATTAGATGTTAATGATTGTCCAATCCCACTTCCAGGAGCGGCTATTAGTATAGTATGGGGTCTTTCTGAGATCATCTTACTCAACCTAGTATCTCGTTTTAGAAATTAAGTATTATTTTCAAACACAAATTATGTCAGCACAAGGTTTAAGGCAGTCTTTGTACATACTTCATAGTGAGTTGTTATTGATGGAAACAGAAATAATCATTTTGAATGAAGATCAACTTAATCTACACAAGCTTCGGGATGCAGCGGATTGTGTCTTAGAAGGACATGTTATCGCTTTCCCTACAGACACCATTTATGGACTAGGTTGTGATGTATTCAATGAAGAAGCAGTGGATACCCTGTATAAAATAAAAGAAAGACCAAAAGATAAACCAATCAATGTCTTAATTTCTGAAGTTAATCAAGTCTATGATGTTGCTCAGAATATTAAACCAATTTTCTTTGAATTAGCAGAAAGATTCTGGCCGGGTGGATTGACAATAGTTGTTGAAAAAAACACTAGTGTCCCTGAAAACGTTACTTCTAAGCTTAACTCTGTAGGAGTAAGAATGCCTAAAAGTAACATTGTACAACAGCTGATAAATCTTGCTCATACTCCTCTGGCAGCAACGAGTGCTAATCTCTCTGAACAACCTGATTCTAAAACAGCAAAGACAGTTTTAGAATATTTTGAAGGAAAGATTCCTTGCGTAATAGATGGAGGACTAACACAATTAGGAAAACCTTCTACCATCCTTGATATCTCTGGGAAAACTCCCAAGATTGTTAGATCAGGTGTCATTTCTGGAGATGAATTGAGGGAAATCATTCCAAAACTTAAGGGAAATTAGAAATAGGCCAAAAAGATGCAAAAATAAAATCTTTTTAAGTATCCAATATAATAGATTCAGTTGATTAAAATGAGTTCTGAAGTAATATTCTGGGATGTAGACACTCAAAAAGACTTCATGGAACCTGATGGCAAATTGTATGTTTCAGGTGCTGAGAATCTTAAAGAGAACCTATCTAAATTAACTCAATTCGCTAATATAAGTAGAATTAGAATTCTAGGTACAGTTGATTATCATTCTGATACTGACCCAGAAATTAAACAGGAAAATCCTGATTTCACTGACACTTTCCCTCCTCATTGTATGCAAAATGATACAGGTCAAGAGAAGATTATGGAGACTAGATCTGAATTGACTAATTGGGTTAATCCCATCACATATTCTGATGAAGAGGTGAAGAAGATTATAGAGTCCAAAGGACCAATCATGTTCAGAAAAACTACTTTCGATGGATTTTCAAATCCAAATGTAATCCCTTTTATCGGAGAAATCAAACCAAAAAAGGTTGTAGTTTATGGAGTTGCAATTGATTATTGTGTTAGAACTGCAATTGAAGGTTTAATGAATTTTGGAGATTTAGAAATTTATCTTGTAATAGATGCTATTGAAGGTATTAATGAAGACAATTCTCTGAAATTGATTGAAGAATGGATACAAAAAGGGGTAAAGACTGTAACAACTGAAGCCGTACTAAAAGGATACATTCATTCAACTTAGAAAGTAAGTTGATACCAACCTTCTTTGAGCATTTCTGT
>CAZPXJ010000066.1:0-15286 GCA_964590855.1 uncultured archaeon | reverse complement strand
GATGAGGATATGGTTCCAATATTAGAAGCATATATAGAAACTCAAACTTTGAGAATTCCCGTAACATGGGATTCAAGTGCATTTTATTGGCAAATACAAGCAAATGAAGAAACAGATGACCATAAGTTAGTAGTCAAAACCAAGGGACCAGAATTGGAAATTACCAATGAAGAAACAGAAAATGGAATAAAAATCCATTTTGTAATAACATCTGGATCAAAAGAATATTCCAATCTATCTGTCATATACCACTTCAATGAGAGCTACAGTACCTCAAAATATGTTTGGAATCTTATTATTAATAATCAGAAAGACGTTACGGAGATCTATGATTTGGAAGTAACTAGCTTATATGCTTACTTTACCAATCTAGATATTGTACAAGGTAGTATTCTAGTCTTTGATCTGGTGGGTAATAAGAATACGCAAGGCAATTCATTTACAAATATTATAATCCCTGTAATTGCGAGTGCAAGTGTGCTCTTAGGAATGATAACGTTTGGAATTAAAATTTATAACAAGAGAAAAGGCATGATATTAGAAATTTAGAATCATGTGGTTTCTTCTTCTTTTCCAACACTAAATGCATGGTAGAAGAGTGCAAAAACTATTGCTATTATTATAATGATTATAATTATGGTTTTTATTGCAATGAAATCCATTTTATTCGATTGAAGCAGTTTCTTGTTTATTAATAAGCTTTTCGACCCATTGCAAAAACGATTAGTTTTAATCAGTATGAATTTGGTTAATCATGTTTTTAGTTGCTTCATTATATTTCACTCTTTCAATAGAGTTGGCAACAATTTCCAGACTTTTCAGATAAGAATTCTCGTTGACTTTACCACTTATTATAAGCTCTGAGTTAACGAAGTTCTTTGCTTTAAGATAGTTATAAGGAGCCTTATCAGATTCATTTTCATCAACCATTCTTGCAGCATCATCAGCTGACATACCCAAAACAATTTCCGCTAGTTTTCCAGCACAAAAGACATTGATATTGCCGGTGCCATCATTTGCTTCAAATGTAAATAGAAGTCTGTTTGAGGGTTCTGCAACTTCTCCATGTTCTTGGCAAGTATAAGTTGAGTTCTCTTTTTTTGCCTTTTTCTTGCATTCAGGGCAAAAAGAATATACAAATGGTCTTTCGATGAGCTTGATAACAGTAGCTTGAATTGTAATATCATCCCCCACCTCTAAATCCTCTATATCTTTGAATTTCTCTGAATTGGCTTCTTTTGATGAGACGCTTAAACTTGAAACAAATCCTTGTGAATTGGATGAGTTAGATTGAGTTTTTTTTACTATTGTATTTCTGTTAATAAGTAATTCAGAACCATACCCAGAATCTGCTTTGACTTTTGCATTAAATAATTCGATATGGTCCCCAACCGATAATCCTGTAAGTTTTGTTACGTTTTCTCTCCAACTAGTTATTCGAATAGTGGCGGTTTGATCTTCAAGCTTGAGTTTTCTTAATTGAACTGATTCATCGTTCTTGGTAACTATATCTTGAACAGCAGACAAATCAATTATCTGTCCTTTAACGTGAACTTCATCCAATTCATCTGTTATTTCCTTAATATCCATAAAATCAAAATCAAGAGGTTCAATATCTTCTGCATCTGAAGTCTTGATATCTAGATGAGTTTGATTTCCACAATGAACCTCTATATCAGAATTTCTACCTTTCCTAGTATATCCATTAGTTATTAACAGAACTTTGTTAAGGTCGTCTTCACTAACTAATTGTGTTTTATCGTCCCATAGAACTACACTGATAATCCCAGATTTATCGGAGATTGAAACATTTCTAACTTTACCCTTAGAACCATCTTCTCTAGTAAACTCATGTACAGGTATTATGTTGACAAGTAATCCCTTTATGGATACAAGATCACCAACATTAGTAATCTGATTAATGGTTGAAAGTTGTGCATCAGCAGTGGTTCCTGAACCGATTAATCCTTTTGTTACAATGATATCTTCGCTTTTGTCTCGTTTTGATATATTTGTATACTTGCTAGAATGTAATTCTGTGAAACCCTTTAATCCTTCTTTTGCAGCTAGTCCTACTACTTCTATGACATCGCTTAAGGCTAAATCAGCAACAGAATCAGCTTTTTCATTCCAAAAATTAACATAAATCTCGCCAGTTTCATCGCCTACAAGTAACCCTCTCTTCCTTCCTTTTGTTCCATCTGATCTTTCAAATTCGAGTAAATCGTCAATCTTAGTTATTTTAGCGACTAAAGATAAATCAATCTCATTACCTTTTATGTTCTTTATTTTTACTAATGTAGATTGAACGTCAGGAAGTTGAGTTTCATCAATTCCCGAAGGACGAATCTGAACTTGACTACGAATTCCTAGGTGAACTTCAACAGATTGATCTCGTCCCAATTTTGTATATCCATTCAAAATTCGTATCGGATCCCCAACTTTAACGTTTTTATTTTGTAACTCAGATACAATTTGATCCCAAAATACAACCCTTACTTTACCTGTAGTATCTTCCAGGAGAACTGATTGTAAAACCCCATCATTTCCATCCTTTTTCTTAAAAGTATGTTGATCATAAATTCTTAGAACTCTTCCAAGAATATTGACATTTGTTATTTCAGGAGTTAATTGGTCAATCGTCAATTGAGATTGAACTTGTATGGGAGGGTCAGAAGACAAATCAGCACCCATCTCTCTTGCAACAATATGAGCTGCGCCTAATTCAGTCACAAATTCACCAAGCTCTTCCATTTTATCGTTTATAAGCTTATGAATCTCTTCTTTTCCCATACTTGTTTCATTTGATATTATTTCTATTATTTCTTTTAATGAGCGTTGACCTGACATACATATACCATCCTTTTCTCGTTGTTTAAGTTTTTTGATTTAAATGCATTAATGTTTTGCCATTTTCTATGGTTTGATTCAGGACTCTTTTTTCAGTCACTTGAAAAATGTCTACTAATTTATTGTTTTTTCTATATATAAAATTGAAGTCTTTTGGAAAAATGGAGAGAAATGTCATCCACTTGATGTTACCATCACTCTCCTGTACCTCATAGGATCTCACGTAAGGAACTTTATTATAGAACTCATTAAGCTCTCTTTCTGAGATTAATAGTATAGTCATCAATTCCTCACTTTCCAGAATGATTCGTGGTTCAATTATTCCTAGATCCTTTAACTTTGATTTTATTCGGAATAGTGTTCTGATGGAAACATCGAAGATTTCCGCTATCTGTTTGATATTTGGTCGCTTAAAATCTGATTCACAATTTCTAACTAATTTTAGAATATAATTTTTACTTATTGGAGTAACATAAAAGTCAGAATTCTCTGGTTTTTGAATAGAAAATTTCGGTCCTGCTCTTCTAACAGGATGTTGATTCCAGTCCTGTAGAGAGATTCCTAGAGTCAGAATCTGAGTATTGCAGATAATCTTCTTATTTATTACAGTAAATACTGAGGAGTTTTTGATTTTCTTTGAAGAGACACCATAGTGTAAAGGAAAACCTGGAAAGAGCTCATAGTTTTGTAACAAAATGGCATCATCATCTGGTGAGTTATTTGTACCTAGTGCAAAAAACTCATAGGAATCTAAAGCTGAATAGTCAATAAGAGACCCTAAAAAAATTCCTTTGGTTCTTAAATCGTTCATTACATTACTAATTTTCTTTTCAGAAACAAGAAACTTCTTTGCTAAATCTTTGTTTTTTATATTGGGGGTCTGTCCAAGCTGGTTGATTATTCTTTGTTCAAGATAACTTAGAGTTAAATGATTATTGAAAGATAAAAGATTCCCCTCAAAGAATTTGACTACATCATTAAGAGTCATGGTTCTAGAATAGATAGTATCATGGAAATTCTTTAGTTGAACCCAAAAATCTTTGTAATCAACGAATTTCCATAAATCATTATCCTCATATGTTTTATCGTTAAAGAAATAGCGAATAAAGATATCAGTACTTTTTGAGCGTAAGCTAGAATTAAACTTAGGTAAACTATCTCGAAAGAGATTTTTAGCTATAGTTTGAGAATATTGGTTTATTTTAACTCCAAAGTCACTAGGGTTAATTTCACCTCTTGTTAAAGAATCTATCTGATGTGAAATATGAGTACTAGTATCTGTACAATCTTGAACATTCATCAAATAAATACTTAAAGTTCAATATTTATACACCACTTTTTAAGAAAATGTAAAATGAAAAAGGCGAGATTAAAGCGGAATCTCACTGAATTTTAATCGAAGCTCGTTTTTTACTTCGATATTTATAAATCAAAACTGAAATACCAAAAATGACGAGAGAAAGAGCAGCAACAACTAGTGCATAGTTCTCAAAAACCCATATTGCTGGAGGGTCTCTAACTGGATGAGGGGTGTATTTTAAAAGCCAAAGCAGTAGATTGTTCCACAAATCTAGATTTTGATTCTCTTCTATCCAGGTAGAATTCCCAGATATAACATAATCACTAAACATGATAGTAGAACCCAAAATAACCATCCTCGCGTTTCCGAGATTCTTACTTAACATCCATGTAAGAAATCCGTTTCCTGGATCTCTATATATATTGTATTCATCATCAACTGAATAGGAAGTAAATGGGGTTTTACCTAACTTGACAGTATTATCATTGTCATCTGGTCTCTCGTTTCCCAAAATTATTGGAGTTGAATATATAGTTACATTATCAATTTCAGTTTCTTGCCAGAAATAATCAACATTTGTAGTTAAAATGCTCTTTGTGACATTGTATTCATTTATTGTTACAAAAGAATCATTACCATAAGTTGAATTGAAATCATCAATAATCACTTGAGAATGGATTTGATCATCACTAGAGGAAAATCGAGCAGAGGTTAGTCTATTATTTCTTGCTGCAAGTAAATCATTTAGTGTATCTGTATGACCAGTTATATTTTCATTTTGAGTAAGGGGGTTACAAAGCATAAATAGAGATCCTCCTAGTTCAACATAGTCCAAGATAGCATCTCTCTCAGAAGAAGTAATCTCATTATCCAATTCTGGGTTTGTTATTATCAGCAAATCAATACCCTGTAAGTTGGTTGAATTGAATTCTGTTCCATTCTCTTGGAATAATAGGTTTATTCTAATCTCTACTTCAGGATCTTGAACTGTTACATTGGAAAGAGAATCTAATGCAGTAGCCATAAGAGTCCTATTAAAATATTGACCATGCGATTCATCATAAAGAATAACATAATCTAATATCTGTTTTTCAGTAGTTGGTTGTTCAGTAGCTGAATAGATAGGTTGGATACTTGCTAGAGTTATCAAAAAAGTCAAGATGAATACTAATGAACGGTTCTTCATATTACCCCAATCATGCAATTTGTAAGGAATTTAAAGAAAGTATATTTAGACTTTTCGCCCTTTGTGGATTTTTCAAAGTAAGAAGGATTTTGGGGAGTATCAGCGAGAAGAAGATGAAAAGGGGGTTTAAAAGTAAAAAAACCAATGATTCGAGAAAGTTCTTAATATCATAATATTTAAAAAATATCTAATATGAACTCAATTAATTTGCCTCGATAGCTCAGCTGGTAGAGCGCTTCCTTGGTAAGGCAGAGGTCAGGGGTTCAAACCCCCTTCGAGGCTCCACAATTCTTTTCTTGGGACATTTTTACTCATAGAAGAAGTTATTAAGCACTTTTTTAAATAAGATTTGACTAAAAATGGTTTGGTTTCTAGAGAACGAAGAAGAAGCAATCGATCAAATAGTTGCAGATATCAAACAAGAAATAGAAAATGCAGCTGTTCAAGGTGCCGTAATAGGTCTTAGTGGAGGTATCGATTCAGCAGCTGTTGCATACCTCACAGCTTTGGCTATTGGAAAAGAGAACATAACGTTATTACATTTGCCTGAACATGAGTTAGCTAAAAATCACACTGAAGATGCTCAATTAATTGCAAAACAGCTTGGAGTTAAATTGAAGATACTGGAAATAACAAATCCTCTAAATGAGATAATCAGCATCCTACCACAAGTAAAAGAGAACAGAATGGCTAAAGGAAATTTAAAAGCAAGAATAAGAGCTGTTTTTCTTTATACTATAGCTAACCTAGAAAATAAACTAGTTATTGGTACATCAAATCGATCAGAACTTGCTATTGGATATGGGACAAAGTATGGTGATTTAGCTGCAGATATGTGGCCAATAGGTGACCTATTCAAAACAGAACTCTATGAGATATGTAAAAAACTAGGGATAGATAAGAGAATTATTGAAAAACCACCAACAGCAGGTTTGTGGGCAAACCAAACAGATGAGGAGGAAATAGGAGTTTCTTATGAGAAGCTAGATAGATTCTTGCTTGGATTAGAGAATCAAATCGATGAAGAAAAACTAGCTTTAGATTTAGAACTAAGTTCTGAACAGATTAAAAGAATCAAGAATTTAATCCAAAAGAACAAACATAAAGGAGTAATGCCAAAAATCTGTAAAATGAACAGAGAGTAGAAAATGTCAAAGATGTAATATCCAAACTCATTTTTGTGGGGTATTTAACCCTTGATGATGTAAAGATATTGAAATAAATGGCTTTTGATATAGGTGGAAGTGCACTACAATTCTTTCTAGATATAATGTATCTTGTTGTTTTATATATATCAAAAATAGGACTTATTATAGGATTGATGTTTACAACAGAAAAATTATGTAAAGCTATTATTGATCGAAATATGAGATATCATATTAATCGAATAATGAAAGGTTTGGGGCTCATTGTGATGTCATTAATTATTTATTTGGTTCTAGTTTGAGATAAAAGCAAGATATCAGAAACAATTAATCGTTAATTAATCGTTAATCTTTGTAAAAGACTTAAAATATCCAGAAGCAAATATTTAAGCAACTGGAATTTAAGTGATATACTATGCTTCTGGATTTGTTAGAAAATTCTATTATACCTCCTGGTTTTACGCACATAGCTGGTCCACCTAATTCAGGAAAAACAACAATGCTTTACCAAGTATGTAAAGGATTGAAAAAGGAAGATATGGCATTAATACTGGACTGTGAGGTAAACTTTAGTGCACAAAGATTGCGAGAGATTTTGATAGATTCAAAAGTAAGTTTAGATAACATCAAAATAATCAGTCTTCTAAACAAAAAACAACAGATAAGAACTGTAATGAAAATTCAGAATTTTCTCGGAAAAACCAATTACAAATTCATCGCCATAAATGGAATAACAGATCACTTCAGGCTGGGAAGAACAGAAAAAGGAGAAAAAGAATCACCAAAATCACTAAATTTACAATTAGCTTTTCTACGGATGCTTAATTTGGAATATAACATTCCTATTATAATTACAAACCAAGTAACACCATTTAAAGAAGGGAAACAGCAAGTTTTTCGACCAGTAGCAAGTTCCGCAATAAGGAATTATATAGATAAAGAGATTTCTTTGATCCATATAAACAAGAGGCTTTGGAAAGCAATTCATGAAAATGAAGAAGAGTATTATATGATAACTGAAAAAGGAATAGAGGTAATCAAGAATTAGATTAACCCGTTTTTGTTTTAAATAATAGAAGAATAGCAACATACCAGACTACAATTAATACAGTAGCAATTAACTCAATTTTTTGTGCTGTACCAACATCAAAAGCATACCTTGTAGCATAATCGAAAAGATATAGACTTAATGCAGCAAATGAGAAGATAAAGCCTGCGACTAGTCCTTCTATCAGATATTGTAGATGTACTGAACGAGCTATAAACTGGGGAGTATTACCATATTGACCAATACTAATCAAATTATCCTTATTGACTAACATATATGCCCCACCTGCAAAGATATAGAAAATAACTGCGTAGATTAAGACATACAAAACACTTCGAGGAATACGAGTAGGGATACGAATAGAGACTTGATGTAAGCTAAACCTGGGTCTTTTTATTCCTGGGAATAACCATGGTAATTTTCTGGCCATCTTTATCTAAAACTCGAGATATAACATACTATTTTAAAGATTTCGACATATAATAGTATGAAGTAATGAAGGCTCAATCTTCTTTAGGTTACCTTTATCCCTTAAATCGGAGCTTCTTTTCTAAGGGATATATAACTACTTTATGGGGGTTGTTGTCAACATAGTTAACTAAGAATCTCTCAATATCCTTTTCTTTAACTTTCAGTTTTGTCGCAATGAATTCAAAAGTCATTTCTAAAGATTCCCCAAGATTATCCTCGATGAATTCAGATACTGTCTCTTCAAATTGTTTGTTGCTGATGTAATAAATCTGGTTATGTATAACACCATCAATTTCTTTTTCTTCAATCATTTCTTCAATTAATTGAGATATATCCCCTATTTCAAATCCATATGTTTTTACTATATCTTCTAGATTATATTCATCAGTATTCTTAAGAAGGGAAGCTAAAACATTAGCGGAGAAGAATGCAATTGAATAGAATTTATCATTGCCAATAAGACCTTTTTCTAAATGATTCAAAAAAGGCATTAGTGTTTTCTCAGTAATCGACCACCGATTCCTAAGTGGAGACAATTCTAAATGTCCCTTTCTTTTCAAATTGTCTCTGATTTCACTTAATTCTCCTTCGGAAATGGAGTAGAAAAAAGATTTCTCCGGAAGAAAAACCCCCGATATCTTACCAGAGGTTTGTAATTTTCTTACGTTACTATAGCGTTTCTCTAAACCCAATTGTGAATCAAACTTTCTGATATTGATGAAATTCTTTATACTTAGCTCTTCCAACAAAGAAGAATTGAATTTCTTCTCCTCAGAAACAAATAAGCTCTTTATCTTTTTAAAGAACAAACTCATGTTACTCAAAAAAGTAAAACTTGAATCTCTTATAAAATGTTCCCCTTTATGCTTAATCTAATCACTCAAATTCCTAAGAGATTTCAAGTTAAAGAAGCATCTAAGTGCGATATGGAAATTGTGGAGTTTATTTAGCTTGTTTAGTTATAAATATAGATGTCAATGAATAACACCGAAAGAATTTCCTCTGGTATAGAGGGTATCGATGTTCTCTTACATGGTGGGATGATTAAAAACTCAGTAAACTCAATTGTAGGAAGCAGTGGAACTGGTAAAACAACTTTTGCACTTGCCTATCTTTATGAAGGATTACTGAGGGGAGATCACACATTATATCTGTCGTTTGAAGAAACACCTTCCAAACTTATTGGTGAAGCTGAATCACTAGGTATAGACATTAGAGGTTTAACAAATGATGCTGAAGATTTAATCCACTTAGTTGAGAGTGAAAAAATAGTGGAATTTATGACTAATATTCTCCCAGCTCTAGCTCAGAAGCTTAAGCATAGGAATATTAAACATACAAGAATAGTTTTAGATCCTTTAACTCCAATTCTTTGGGAATTTCCATCGGAAAAAGAGCAAAGAAAAGTTTTGACAAAAATCTATCAACACCTTAGTTCCCTAGGAACAGTCTTACAAACCATAGAAGAGCCTAATGCTTTTGGTCAAACAGACATAGGTGCCACAGAAACAAGAGTTCCTATCTATCTATCTGATAGTGTGGTACACATCCAAAACTTAGGTCTCGGAGGTAAATATAATCGTACTTGTAAAGTAATAAAATCTCGTAAAACACCTCATCATGAAGGAATTTATCCACTTAATTTTGTACCAGGACCAGGTATTGTAATAGATACTAGTTCTGTTGAGAATGTTACTATAGACCCTGTAGTTTATGATATAAGATATCAAGAACTCATGAAGAAAGTCAAAGAGCTTTCAAAGGACAAAGATCCAAAGAAACGAATAATTGCTCAAATTGCTAAGAATCTTCTAGGTGAGAGAGAACGAAAGGATACAATACAAAACATGGAACTAGTTGAAGTTTTAACTGATAAACAAATCTTGCAAGAGGTTAAGAAATGAACTCCATGCAGGGAATAAATTCTGAACTACAGGACTTAATTCATTTAGATGAAGTTGAGGCATCAATATTATTTCGCATTGATGGAAATGTAGTTAATTCTTCATTTAAGGAAGAATATTCCCATAATTTACTTAGAACTATTCAGTGGTGCAAAGCAAACGTAGACAAGGTTTCATTAGAAATGAAATCAAGCAACCTTAAAAAAGTGACATATGAACTGAATGAATTCTGTGTCATCTTTTACGTTGTTAATAATATCTCAATTTTAACAACTATTAGCTCTAAGAATGCAAATCTAAGTTTGTTATCCATAGAATCAAAGAGAAAAGCTCTCTTAATAGCTAATTACCTGTGAGGTATTTTTATGCAAATTGCAACTGGAACAACAAGTCACAGATCCATTCATACTGCAACTAAGCAGATTATCGATGATGTTATTGGAGACATTAATGGTACGCCTGATTTTATTATTGCTGCTTATACTCCAAATTATAGAGAAAAGAAGGAATATGAAAAGGCTCTATCAAAAATATGCGAAGAAAGTGGTACACACAATCTAATAGGTGGGACATTTCCTGCAGTCGCTACTTCAAACGATATTCCAACAACTCAAGGTTGCTCATTAATGGTTTTTAAGTCATCAGAGTTAGAAGTTGGTTCTCCTGTTTCATATTCAAATATAAGACTAAATCCGAATAAAGGAGCAGATAAACTAGTTCAATTATTCAAAGAAAATCAAAAACAAAATGCAACAGGATTCTTCCTTACCCCTGGACCGAATTTCCCTCCAGATGCTTTCAACGACATGAAGATGCTTGATACAATATTTGCCCATAAGTTCCGAGGTATGTTTAATCAAGTTGGAAAACTGATTAACAGAAACATGGGAAAGAACGGATACGGAGTAACTTCATTTGCTTATAAAATTCTAACGAAACTTCTAGAAAATGGAGTAGGTAATACGTTAGGTGGCGCAACAATTGATTTGGATATGCTTTCGTGTTATCAATTTCAAGGTAAGAATGTTTTCCAAAACGCAATGGTAGGAACTACATTTGCTTCAGATAAATTGAATTTTGGACATAGTTGGACATTTGATAAGTCTCATAGATCTAAGACCTTTGAAATTTCTAATGGCTTAAAGAGCAGTGGTTACGTTCATTCTATAAATGAAAAACCATCCAAGGAGGAATTCCTCAATGTTATTGATATTCCTGCCGATCTTTATGAAGAGGCTTTCAAAGGAATGGCTTATGCTTCTTTATTACATTTATCTACACTCAAATCTGAAGATCAAGGAAACTTACCTTTTGTTTCGGTATGTCATCCAATCCTAGATGGTGTGATTGCAACAATTCCAGAGGAGATTTTGGATAAAAGTGACAGAATAGCAGAATTTTGCACACAATCAGGTATTGGAGTTCAAAGATCTGCTTACCAATGTGCTAACTCAGCATCTCAAGGAATAGATAATCCCACTTTTGGGTTGTTTATTAATTGTAGCAATAGGCTGCTAATAGCAGGTGATAAAACAGAAGAAGAGAACAAGATGATTACAGAAGCACTGGGGGTAGATGTACCCTTTATGACATTATATTCTGGTGGTGAATTTTCTATCATTAATCACAAACCAGTATATGCAGCTGTTTCTGTTCATGGGCTAGTAGCAGGAGTTAATAATACACCACAAAAAAATGTGGTGTTTTAAATCTATTTTCAGGATATGATTATGATGAATGCAATACTTCCTCAAAACACAAAGAATGAAAGCATACTTAAAATTGCAGTCCTAGGTTTGGGTTCTGTAGGAAAAACTACAATCTCAAAGAGTTACTCTGGTGAATTAGATAACCCTGACCAAATTTCAATGACAAAAGGTGTAGATATAACTGTAAAACGTATTGTACACCAAGGCAAAACTGTTACTTTACAAATTTGGGATTTTGCGGGACAGAAACAATTCAGGTTCATGATTGACGTTTTCTTACGTGGTGTAAAAGGTGTAATGTATGTATATGATATAACAGACATTGAAACCCTTGCATATCTTCACGAATTTGTTGATTTGACTAGAAATTATTTAGCCAATCACTTTTACCCAAATGTACCAGAAGTACTTGTAGGAAACAAACTTGATTTAGAAGAAGTTGAAGTGTCAATTGAAGATATTCATGATTTCATGAAGAGCTATAATATTAAAAAACACTTCCTTGTTAGTGGACTCTTATCAGGAAACGTTTCAGAACCTTTTGAGTATGTTGTTGATCAAATTTTAAACAAAGAGAAAAATCTAGCTGATGAATTAATTTCAAAATATCCAAGTTTCTAGAAAAATAATTAAGGTGCATGATATGTCAGAAAAAAATCAGTATATCCACAAGACCTTCAGTTGTGATTTTTGTGGAAAAATGCTTGAATGTAAAATCGAGAAGAAACAACTGGAAGAACTAAGAGATAGTCAGTTGTTTAATTTCGTTTTAATGCATGCTGATGATCATACTCTGATTATTTCGATAGATGGCAGAGGTGATATTCGCAGAGCTAGAACCGCTTCATTAGGTTCTAATATTAGTCAAGAATCAGAATTCTCTCATCTAGAGATATATCATGCGCTAGACAAATGTGACAACATTGTAGATGCTTTCAATGTTTTTTTGAAGAATAAATAAAAGAGATTAAAAAAATAAAATGAGAAAGAAAAAGAAATTGATTATCCGAATAAAGCGCTTAGACCTAAATCGGTATCTTCTTCTGGTTCTTCTTCTTCTTCTTCAGCTTCTGCTGGTGCTGCTGCTTTGGCGGCTCCTGCGGCAGGAGCAGCAACTGGTGCAGCTGACATAACAGTAGTTTTCAAAGCTTCTTCGATATCAACTTCTTTCAAAGCTGCTACTAATGCCTTGATACGAGATTCGTCTACTGTTGCTCCAGCAGCCTCAAGTATTGCTTTAACTTTTGCTTGAGTTACTTTTTGTTTTAATTCATGAAGTACTAATGCTGCATATACATATTCCATATTTTTTCACCTTATCCAAATAATGATCCTAACCCAAGATCTTCCTCAGGTTCTTCTTCCTCTTCTTCAGGTTCTTCGGGTTTCTCTTCAACTACAGAAGCTTTTGGTTGTGCCTTTTGAACTTCTGAGAATTTTGCTTGAGCTTTTTCAGATAATGCACTTGGATCTACGTTTGCTATTGCACCTGCAACAGAAAGTGATCCTTGAACTGCCTTAGACAATATGAGAGGTAATGACTTTTCAGTCATAAATCCTGCATTTACTGCCAAATTCAAGGCAAATTGATTTGCATTTGTCAGAATCATGGCTAAACTTTGTTTTGTAATAAAACGTGCGTTTACCGATAGATTCATCGCTGATTGATAAGCCCAGAGTACATTTTGCCTGTATTGTTCATAGTCAAGGACTAATGAATCACCAAGTAAAAGTTCTCCATCTTCAAAAGCAACTACGAATTTCAATCCAGCTTGAAATGGATTAATATTCAATCTTCTTAAGAGAAGAGCAACTGTTCTATTAACACGTTCTCCTTCTTTTGTTACAACTGATGCTTCTACTATACGTATTTGTCCGCCTTCAATTCTTGTTTTTAATCCTAAAGATTGCAATTCCGCGATTACAGGTCCAGGAGGGATACCAGTATTCATTGGAGGAATAATAACATCATTAGGAGCATATTGACCAGCCTTTGCTGGTGCGGGGACTTTATTTTCATCCATAAAAGTTGCTAACTTGTAAGGATTGGTATTTGTAAGTAGAAATGCACAAGAACCCACTACATAGTCAGTTAATTTATCGATCCCCTTAATCTTCTTCTTTAGCTCAGAGATTGCGATCCTCATCAGACTGTTTTTAGCCATGACGATTTTTGCTTCTTTTCTCATATCTCTACGCATTTGTTGTACAACGCTTGCGTCGATATTGTCTATCTTGACTAAACCGATGATAGGGAAGGATGATAAATCGTTTATTAAGTTTTCAACAATTTGTTTTTTCTTTTCGGAAACTTTTACAATTGACATTTATCCACCTACTTGACTTTTACTGCGGGACCCATTGTGGTTTTGATATATATTGATCGAATGTTGTTTGAACCTTTCTCGAGTCTATTTTCGACATTTCTGAGAACAGCTAAAACGTTTTCTGCGATAGCATCGTTATCCATAGCTGCGGTAGCTATTCGAGCATGAATAACTGGAGATTGTCTAAGTCGTATTTGTACGATAGATTGATAATTCTTAATCAATGGTTCAATAGGTGCAGTGGGGGGTACCGGTTTTGGCATCTTGCCCCTAGGTCCAAGTACTTTACCTAGGCTTCGACCGATTGTTGGCATCAGTGACGCGGTTGCAATAAAGTAGTCATATTCCTGTGCTATCTTCTTAGCTACTTTTGGTTCTCTACTTATATTGTCCAATTCATCTTTGTCAATCACACGAGAAGCAATTGGTTCTGCTTCTACAAGATGACTACCCTCTCCTAAAACACAAATCTTTACTTCCTTTTCCAGAGCATGAGGAAGATGAACTTCCATCTGAAACCTCTTTGAAGGATCTTGAAGATTTACGTCTTTGAGATTGATAGCAACATCTACTGATTCAACGAATTTGCGAGAAGGAGACTCTTTTTTCATCTTCTCTATTGCATCTTTTAGGTCTTGTTCTACCATAATATCAGCCTCTCCACTTCCGTTGGTTATAGTTTCAACGGTCAACGTGGTCAGAACTAAAATACAACAAAGAATGTTTATTTTTAAGTCTTATCAACAAAGAGAATATGTGGTATATTCTCAAGAACGAACAGTTTCTTGTAATCTAGGGGAGAATCGTGTAAGGATCGTATAAGCTTCATTAGGTGTGAGAATATTATCTGAAGCATAATCAAGAACCAAGTTTTTTACGGTACAGAATACTAGAAAATCGTTATACTCAAGATTCTTCTTAACAGAGATAGCGGAAACTAGTGACTGCAATTCCTTTTCATCATCCAGGAGAATGGCTATTTCTTCTGGAGTGCATTCGTTCACTATTGTAGATTTAATCACTTTTGCTGCCATATTATGCTTTAAACAGGTTTTATTGTTACCTGTAGCTGGACACAAACGCTCACAAATCAAGTTTTCAGGTAGTAATCCAGCCGAAGTTATGAGATCTAGGGTATCTTGTTCAATATCATATCCTGGTTTTTGAATAGCTTTAACTTCCGACTCCTCTTGCTCAAGAAACTGATCAAGATTCTCTTGGGGATAATCTGGAACCTTATTTGTTCCACCTTTAATTTTCTTCCCTGTTCTACTTTGGTTACTTTGTTGATAGATGTAAGTACGCATCTCTATGAAACTAGAGAACAAAAGCGGAAAGACACTTCG
>CAZPXJ010000065.1:4119-15436 GCA_964590855.1 uncultured archaeon | reverse complement strand
TGGGAAAATGGAACAGAGATTGGAATATACTCTACTAAGATTTCTGTTCAATCTTCTATCACCTTCAATGCATCTTGGGAAGTTCTCCCATCAAGTGATTTATGGACTGATGATGATTCTCAATCCATTCTTAGAAAAAATGGTGACCCTCTAAATGTTAAAGCATCATACTTCTCAAACAGTGAACCATTCTTCACAGAATTTGGTATTCCAATTGAAAACGCAAGCATTGGTTACCTTACTAGTTGGAATCTTGAAGGGTATCTAGATGAATTTCCATTGGAATTCAGTGGTTCTATACCAATACTAACTTCTGCTGGTTTACGCACAGTTACATTGATTGTAAATGATTCGTATAGTATCCAAGAAATGGTAGACATCCATGTCGAGATTTTCAATGAATTTAGCATGGTTCCTGTTGAACAAAACATAGAAACCAATAATTCTGAAGAAGTTGTTTTAGCTTTTAGTGTCATCAACGAAACTGACCCCATGAAAGGATTGATTCTCCCTGATACAATCTCATTGAAGATCAATAATAATCCAGTTACCAATGATTTCTATTCTGTATCAAATGCTAGTGGGATTGTATATGTAAGTGTAAATCTAGCAAGTTATGGGATAAGTTCAGGTAACGCATCTATAACTCTCGATATAACAAAAACGAATTTCAAAACTTCATATACTGAAGAAACGTTAATTGTAGAATTTTCTGTTGAAATAACAGCTGGAGCAGAACCTCCGCTACCAATATATGTTATTATTATTATCACTGTGGCTATATTTATAGTAATAGCAGTAATAGCAATCCTAGCAACCGTAATCTCCCATAGAAAGAAACCGGAAGAAATTATGGATATTCAAGATAGATCAAAAGTAGTTGGTGTTCTAGATAGTGTTCTTGCTATGAAAAAAGTATTAATTCTACATCTAGAAACAAGCTTACCAGTCTTCGAAGTTGATATCGGTGCGAAATCTTCAGTTGAATCAACTTTGGTTTCAGGATTCTTAGCTGCCTTAACTCAGATGGGAAAAACTATTAGTGGGACCGAAGCTGGTGAAATTAGAAAATTAGAATATAAGAACTTCGTCGTGAGTAGTGCAAGATCTGAAACATATGCTATCTATCTGTTCTCAACAAGCGATATAATTAAAGAAGTTCAAGCAAAACTATTTGATGTTATAATGTGGTTTGAATATAGTTTCCAAATCAAAGACGCCATATGGGATGGAAGAGTAGAGATGTTTAAAGATAAACGACTTCTTATCCAAGATAAAGTTGCAGACTCACTCTATGTCTGGTTATATTTACCTCTTAGATTCAACCAATCAAAAACAGGAGAGTTGAAGAAACTTGAGAAGAATGATCTAAGAATTGCTCTCTTCATGAAGAAGAAAGAACAAGCTGCTGTAAGTGAATTACTCACAAAATACCAAGATTCTCCTATGGAGGACACTCTGACAAGTGTTTTCCGACTAGTAAATAAAGGAATTTTAGAAAGAACACAATTTTCCTCCTATTCAGGAAGGCAATAATGTTTCCAAAATAATCTAATTATTTATAAATAATAAGTACAATTGTGCTATAATAATAGACAATTATCTAAGGGGATTTAATAGATGGGTCTTAGGAAGCAATCGATAAAATTACTCAACTATTTACTAATTATTAGTTTTCTTGCAACATCACTTTCATCTGTTTCTTTCACAAATATTAGCTCAGAAAGATTTTCAATCTCAAATGAGTTAAATACAAATTATATTTCAAACCTTGAAGAAAACACAAATTTAGCTCTTCCTAATCCCTATCAAGATTCCGTGTTACAATATACCCCTATAAACTCTACTAGTGAAACTGGCGATTCTTTTACAGTTAATGATGAATTATCTGTGACTCATGATGTAGCACTTTCACTGAATTCTGGGAATAGCTGGGAAAACAGTTTCACAATTCAACCACCAACTGGTGGTTTTACTCCAGATTATCTTCAATATGGACTGACCTTAACCGCAACCCAAGATACCTATCTCGTCCATGAAGGTTTGGAGAATAAGCATGCTGTACTTAATTCTGATCATATTCGTTTAGCGCAAGCGTTTCAGATTTCTTGGGACTATGGCGTTTTTTATAGTGCAGAGATAAATCTTGAAACAAATGGACCAACTTTAGGTAGTGATGAAATAGAGCTGTATATTGTTAAGGAAGATGGTTTTGGGGATCCCAACCTTGGAGACATTAGAGCTTATGAAGTTAATGGGCCTTATAATTCCTCTAATCCAATACCCGGCACTTCATACAATAATTATGGTGTATATTACTTCCAAAATACTACTTTGAATGGAGAAGCTATCCTAGAACAAGGAACTTACTTTGTTGTAATCGAACTTACAGTAGTTGATGATTCTAATGCTGAATATGATTGGTTAGGAAAGCAAGGTATTACATCAGGTTATCCATATTATGTTCATGATGGGTTCTCTTGGAGTTATATAAATGATGAAACAAGAGGGCTCTTGGTAGACTTAAAACCTTCATATTCAAATGGTACAGCTATGTCATTTGATGACCCTTCAGATATCTCTCTTGTTGATAATGCTATAGCAATTACTTCTCTTACTCAACAAATTATGGGAAGTGGAGTACACACTTTGAGTTCTGATACTTCAGTAGATATTGTGATGAGTAACTCATATTCTTTTGACAGAACTATTTTAGCAAATTCTCAATACAGTGTAACCAATTCTACTCATCTTGCAAATACTGTTGATTGGACACTTACTTGGTCTATAGGTACCTTGAATCTTTTCACATATACTAATCCAATTAGAACGCAAGAGATTATAACTCCTAGTGATTGGCATAACACTATTTTCGATTTAATGGTAAATGATTCAACTTCTATCCCTGGAGTTAAGAGCAGTCTAGGGTATGATTTCAATCTTAATACAATCTTAAATGGAAGCAAATATGATTCTGGTGATTTCGAGTTCACTACTTCTAGCCCCAATTATTTATATGACTTGAACCTAAACTCATTAGATTTTGATCTTGGTTATTGGGAAACAGATGATGTTAATGCAACTGGGTTTAATGGTTCAACTGTGATTGCTGATGTATATGTAAAAGATTCTTTAATGAGTGATGTTCTAACAGGTGATCTTAATTTTACATTATACGATCCTGATGGACAAATAGTTCCAGTAAAAAATGATTCCTTATACCCCAATTTAATCTTTAATGATGTATCAACCTATACCCTTCTTGAGACAACTCAAGATGGAGCAGGTCATTATAATTTGATAACAGTTTTTGACCCTTCTTTTGAGGGAACAGATAAAGAAGGATTTTGGACAGCAGTATGTGTTTGGCAAAATGGAACCGAAATTGGTTATTACTCTTTAAGAATTTCTGTTAGTAAATCAACAACAGCTAATTTTAGCTGGGAAGTTACAGAAGGAGGTAGCTGGTCATCAAATTCTTCAACAAGCTTAACAAGAATAAATGAAGAAAGTATTAGAGTCCTAATAGAATATAACAATATCAGCGATCCTTTCTTTTCAGGAGACGGAACACCAATAACAGCTGCTCCTGTTTCATTTACAACTTCTTGGGGATCTTCAGGACTACTCACATATAATGGCTCTTATTATGAAGGTTACATTAATCTTAACGCGGAAGAAGGTTTACAGTCCATTGATCTTATTGCAACTGGAAATTTTCTTCAAGAACATTTTGAAATAATAGATATTTATGTACTTCATGCTTTTGATATCCAAGCTTTACCTGATACATCTTTCGAAGCTTATTATGAGGACGATTTCTCAGATATAACCTTTAGAGTCAGAGATTTGAAAAATGCAAGTGTCCCAGTTATACCTGATGAGATGTTCTTTTATCTGGATGATGTCTTGTTAACTCAATTTGACGACTATGATACAACAATAGAAAGCGATAGAATAAACCTTAATCTCTCCATAAATTCATCTAATTTAAATTTGTCATCTGGCTATTATACAATCAAAATAGAAGTTACTAAGAGTGATTTTGTTGTTGACTATGGAGTTGAAACTGCCACACAAGAGGTTGATTTAGAAATAAAAACTGTTACTACCGAGTTACAATTACTGGCTGCAGATGAAGCAGTTTATCAAAACAGTGTTACAACTATTAAATTTCTGTATGTAGATACAATACATAATATAAATATCACTGGAGCAAGTGTAAGTGTAACTTTTGATATTACAGAGGCTAGTCTTGTAGATATCTATGAGGTAGATGGTCTTTATACAGTTACTGTTAGAGTTCTGGAACCTCAAGAAACTAGTATACACATACATATCTCTGTTTCAAAAGCAGGATATAATCCGATTGTAGATTATCCATCACCAGAAGTAGCTATCAATATTCCTGGAGCTCCTAAAGGAATACCCTTATACTTGTACATTATAATTGGTGTTTTTGGTTTAGCCACAATTCTGATTCCAACAATTCTCCTTATTAGGAGAAAACTGACTAAAGAAAAACGAATGGAAAAAGCTCTATTTAGCAGAATTTATGGATTATATGAAAGCGTTTTGTCGATTACAAAACTTATTGCTGTACATAAAATAACTGGTCTTCCTGTTTATGAAATGGATTTAGGTTCAGAGATTTCTCTCGATCCATCATTAATAACTGGTTTCCTCTCTGCTATTTCATCAATGGGTGTTGAGCTTCGAGGAGATAGAGCTGGTTCAGTGAAACGATTACAGTATAAGAATTTCTTTGTTACTGGCTCAGATTCTGGTCAATTTACAATCTATACATTTTCTGAGATTGAATTAAACGAGGAAATTGAGGAAAAACTTACAGTTGTGAGTGATTGGTTTGCAAAAATGTTCAATCAAATAAATGAAAACTGGGATGGATCGACAGAAGTTTTTAGAATCAATCTTCAAGGAATAACAGAAAAAATTATGAAAGAAATTAATCTTTGGATATTCTATCCGTTCATTATTTCACCTTACAAAACTGCTGAAATAGAGACTTTTACAGGATTAAGGAAGACTTTAGCTGAATATATAGTGTCACATGATAATGTTACTATCAGCCGTATTTTTGAAGACTTGGATGACATAAAAATCGAGAAAGGGTTACCAGTGATCTTTGAATTTGTTGAAACAGGAATCATAACACCTGTATTCGATGCATACAAAATTGCAACTGTTAGATTCTAATTCTCTTCACTTTTCTTATTTTGAGTAAAAGTTTTATTGTTAGTAGTGCACTTGTATAAGGTGATTATTTGAGAAAATTACTTTTTGTTATGTGGTCGGCAAATAAAGGAACTTTTACCCATGTTATGATGAACATCTTAGACTTCCATGATAAGGGGTATGAGGTGGGAGTAGTCTTTGAAAGTGAGGGGTGTAAACTCATTCCTATATATGAAGAAAATGTGAATGATAAATTTGAGAAAATGAAACAACTAAAACTTATAGCTTCTGTTTGTAAAGCCTGTGCACAAGCTACTGGCGCATTGGAATCAGCTGAGAAACAAGGCTTACCAATTCACGATGATCTTTTTGGTCATACACCTCTTGAATTATGGGTTAAAGAAGGATATGAAATAATCTCTGTTTAAACATGGTATCAGAAAAAACTTCTTTATTATTTTTCTTTATTTTTGTTTTTCACTGCAATTATCTCTGCAGCTATACTAACTGCAATCTCTTCTGGCGTATCACTTTTGATTTTTAAACCAATAGGAGAGTGTACTGAACTAAGTAGTTCTTCAGATATACCCTTATTCTCCAAACCTGCAAATGCTTGTTCTTTTTTAAACACACTAGCCATCATACCAATGTATCTATAATTTCTAGCAATCAGTTTTTCAAGCACAAGTTCATCAGAAGAGTGACCATAAGTCATGATTGTAACAAAAACATTCTCTCCTTCTGGAACATATGAAAGAATATTTTCATATGAGATAACGTGCTTTTCATGAGCATAGGAGTTACTTTGCATTGTTGGTAAATCTTGTCTATCATCAAGGATTGTAATATGAAAATCAAGTGTTTCCATTATTCTTGATAGAGCTAGAGAAACATGTCCTCCCCCTATAACAAAGAGTTTGTTTTGTATTCCTATGTTTTCCTTATACTCCCAATCATCTTCAGATTTAGTGTAGAAATTATCTTCTTTCAATATCTCTTCAGTACTATAACTGAGGCCTTCAGCTGTAAGAGCTAAAACTCCTGGAATAGCTTTAGTAAAAGCTTCATGTAGTATTTTTATTCGTGTAATGTCTTCCTTCTTTAGTAGAATCAATGCAAAAGTTTGTGATCCAGAGCATATCATACCCGAATGGTGTTCTTGGTTACCCTCAGAATGATCTAAGAAGACAGTATCTACTTTTGGTATCCCTTTTTCTAATACAATACGAGCCTGCTCTATTAAACGATGCTCAGCAATTCCTCCACCGACTGTACCAATCAATGTATCAGCTGAAACTAGCATCTTAGCACCTGGTTTATTAGGTGCTGAACCAATTCTTTGGATCATGATAATAAGAATAATATCTTTTCCTACTTCAAGAAATTCTAGTGCAGTTCTCCAAAACTTTTCTTCATTCATTTTAGCTATTCCTCATGTAAATAAAGAAGTAATTTTTCTGGTGTTAATGGTGCAGAATAAAACCATTCTTTATCCTTCTTGAATGCCTGAGCAGCGTCTTTTAACGCAAAATAAGCCCCTATTCCATACATGAAAGGAGGTTCTCCTATTGCCTTGGATTTCAAGACTGCATAAGGATTATCTGCATCTTCTAGAAATCTGGTATGAATTTTAGGTGCAAAATGAATATCAGGGACCTTGTAAGTTGCTAAAGCATCTGACATAAGTTTACCCTCTTTGTATTGAAGTTCCTCGAGAGTTACCCAGCCCATACCTTGTACTATTGCTCCTTCAACTTGACCAAGATCAATAAGAAAATTCAAACTTTTACCAGCATCATGAACAACATGGACATTATCGAATTGATATGTACCTCTTAAACAATCAACAGTTACTTCAGTTACTGCTGTACCAAATACGTGATAAGCAAAAGGCTTACCTTTTTCCTTTTCTGAGTCATAGTGAATTCCAGGAGTTGCAAAATATGCTTGAGAAGCTAAATTAACTCTGTTTGAGTATGCAGACATAACTAATTCTTCCCAATTCAAGTCTGTTTTCTCACCATTTAGATATACTATCTCATTTTTTAGTGTTATATCTCCTTCACCTAATTTCTCTTGAGCAACATTGATTAAGCGATCTAAGAGAGCTTTACAGGCTATTTCAGTAGCCTTACCATTTAGATCTGCACCGCTACTAGCTGAGGTAGGAGAAGTGTTGATTACTCTGCTTGTGTTAGTGCTTTCCATTCTTATTCTGTCAGTACTGATTGAAAGAGTATGAGCTGCAATTGATTTGATTTTTGTATTTACTCCTTGCCCCATTTCAACTGCTCCTGTACTGACATTTACACTACCATCCCAATATATGTTAACCAAAGCTCCAGCTTGATTCATGAAAATCGCAGTAAATGAAATTCCAAAACAAACAGGCATGATAGATAGACCTTTCTTCAACAACTTGTTTGCATCATTGAATTCTTTCTGTTTTGATTTTAGTTCCTTGAAATTTGAATCTTGAAGAACTTGAGTGAAGCTCCTTTTAGCTTGAGTTTTTTCAACTTTTTGTCCATATGGAAACAGATCTCCATCTTCCAATAGATTCAGTTCTTGTAAGTTTTCAAGTGGAATACCTGATTTCTCAGCAGCATGAGCTACAGCACATTCAATGACATACATTCCTTGAGGACCTCCAAATCCTCTGAATGCTGTGAAAGGTACCATATTTGTTTTACAAGAATAAGCAGTAACACGAACATTAGGTACATAGTAAGCATTGGTAGCATGGAATAGTGTCCTTCCTAAGATAGCTGTTGATAGATCAGCTGAAGCACCTGCATTTTGATAAAAATCTGCTTCAAAAGCAAGAATTTTACCTTCCTTATCAAGACCTAATTTGTAGTCTGTGGAATAAGGATGACGTTTTCCTGTAATTGTAATATCCTCGCGTCTATCTAGAACAAGTTTTACAGGTCTACCTGTATGGTATGTTCCTAACGCACATATTGCTCCCCAGTGGGTTGCTTGGTCTTCTTTACCACCAAAGGCTCCACCAAGTCTTTTGACATCTACTTCAATCTTGTTCATCTCATAACCAAGTATGTCAGAAACAATACTTTGTACGGTAGAAGGATTTTGAGTACTGGAATAAAGAAGTATATCTCCATTCTCTTTGGGTATGGCAAGACTTCCTTGGGTTTCCATGTAGATGTGTTCTTGACCCCCTGATTCTGATACTCCCTCAACAATAGTTTCACATTGTTCCCAGACTGAATCAACATCTCCTAGTGAAAGAGTTCTAGAAGGTGCAATAAGTAGACCTTTCTTTGCTGCTTCTCTAGGATTAAAAACAGCTGGAAGAGGTTCATATTCTGCTCTAATTAGATCTCTAGCTTTGTTTGCTTGATCTTTTGTTTCTGCAAGAACAAAGGCAATAGGTTGTCCTACAAAATCTACTTTGTCTTCAGCTAGAAGTTCTTCATCTTGAATAATACGACCGACTTGGTTGTCACCAGGAATATCCTTAGCTGTAATGACTTTGACAACACCATCACTTTGAAGAGCTTTACTTAGATCCAAACTTGTTATCTTCCCATGAGGAATATCAGATACAAATACAGCTGTTTGGAGAGTATCTTTGGGTTCTGGTATATCGTCTATAAACACTGATTTTCCGGTAGTATGAGGTGGAATTAAGTCGTTCATAATATTACCTCCAATTCAGGTTGTAAAGTTATAAAATGAGCATAAATCAGCTGTCTGAGAAGTAATCGCTTATATTTTGCTGTTCCTCTAACATCATCTATTGGACTGATTTCTGTATCCGCAATTCTTGCAGCTTCTTTGACAACATCAGCTGTAGGTTTTTTGTTCTCCAAGAACTGACATGTTTTTTCTAGATACATTGGTATGGGTCCTACTCCTCCGCCTGATAGATGGGGTTCTTTGATAATTCCATCTTCGAACTTTAGTGATAAAGCACTGTTAACACTTGCTATGTCCATATACATTCTTTTAGCTACTTTTTCGAAGGAGAGAAATTTCTTCTCTTTCTTGAACCTAAACCATTCAAGAATCTCCCCTTCATTGAGATCAAGGATTTTGTAGCCTTTGAAGAGATCTTTAAGCTTGATAATTCTACTATTGCCATCCTTAAGCAGACTAATGTCTGCATCCAAAGCAAGGAAATAGATTGTGAGATCACCGATAGGTGAAGCATTGACAACATTCCCACCAGCTGTTGCTTGTTGTCTGATAGGTAGGGTAGAAACTCTTGAGAGGTGTGTTGCTGTATCATATAGTGAATTTAATTCTTTTGCTGTTCGAATAGATTCAATATCAGCTGCACCTCCCACATAGACATATTCTTCATCTGCCCAAATCTTATCAAAACCTAGTTCAGTGAGGAAAACAGGATTTTCAACTTCTATACTTTTGTGAACAAAAAGATCGGTACCACCTGCTATAAAATTACCCGAATCTAATTCGGGGGAAGTTTGTAACTCTTTCAGTTTTCCAGGAATCTCTAAGAAGTATTTGGGTAAATAGTCTGCTTCAATTAATGCTTCAATTCTCCCTTTTGAATCATCTAAGGATGAAATTTTTTTCTTGGCTAACTCCGCAGCTCTCAAGATAGAATTATAACCAGTACAACGACAGATATTCCCTTCAATAGCAATCATTGTATCAGTGTTCTGAAGATTTTCATTCATGAAATAGGCCATTAAAGCAATTACAAAGCCAGGAGTGCAGTAACCACATTGTGACCCGCCTTCATCAACAATTGCTTGTTGAACAGGATTTAGATGTACAAGATTCAAACCTTCAACAGTAACAACATGTTTTCCTTCAACTTTTCCTAGAGGTAAAATACAGGAATTGATTGCTCGATATCTCACATGATCGTTTTTGAGCTCTCCCACTAGAACCATGCAAGCACCACAATCGCCTTCGTGGCATCCCTCTTTGACTCCCTTTAAACCCATCTTTCTAAGAAAATCTAGAGTATGTTTTCCAGCAGAGTAACTTGTTTCAACAACTTTCTGATTTAGTATGAATTTCATTCCTCAAACCTTTCTAATACTTCTTCAGCTGTAAATGTTTTTTTATCAATAGTACCTTCTACAGCTTTAACGTCTTTTAGACCATTTCCAGTTATTACAAGACAAACTGTATCTGAAGGAGTAATCTTGCCTTCTTTTACAAGTTTTTTCAACCCTCCATATGGAACAGCCCCCGCAGGTTCTGCGAAGATACCAGTTATTTTTCCTAATTCGATGATAGAATCTATAATCTCCTTATCCGTTAAAGAAATGTAGTATCCTCCACTTGCTTCAACATACTTGCATGCTTTTACTACATCTCGAGGTTTTCCTACTGAGATACTATCAGCTATAGTTGTACCTCCTATTGAAATTGGTTTGTAAGGCTTTCCTTTATCAAAAACCTCTTTGATAGCTGGAATTCCTGCAGCTTGAACCCCAATTATTTTTGGGATTTTATCTGTTAATCCTATTTCCTTAAACTCCCAGAAACCTTTGTAAAGAGAACTTACAACCGTTCCATCTCCCACTCCTATAAGTACATAATCAGGGATAGTGAAATCGTTCTGAACCGCTATCTCGAAAGCACCAGTTTTCTTACCTTCTAAGAGGTATGGATTAATTGCTGCATGACGGCAGTACCATCCCTTTTTCAATCCAAGTTCAAGTGATAAGTCATAAACCTCATCATAGGTTCCTTCAACTGCAAATAATTTCGCTCCTGATATCTCTAATTGAACTCTCTTTCCATCAGGTATTGCAGCTGGAACGAAGATATAGGTATCCATCTCTGTATGAGCATTTAACATGGCCAATGAAGAAGCTGCATTTCCTGTTGAAGCGCAGAATAATATGTCATTACCTTCATCTTTTGCTTTGTTAATCGCAATTGAACTAGCTCTATCCTTGTATGAACTAGATGGATTGTTCCCATCATATTTTACTAAGACATCTTTGATTCCACAGAGGTCAAATTTGAATAAAGGTGTTCCACCTACTTCACCATCAAATTTGTATTTAGGATCAGTTGGTAGCAGAAATTCAAACTGATACATTGAAGCCTTTTTATCGAATTTCTTCTCTTTTACAACCGCTTCCTCTTTGATAGCGTACCCGCGGCT
>CAZPXJ010000065.1:0-4109 GCA_964590855.1 uncultured archaeon | reverse complement strand
ATTATAATCATAAATTACTTCTAAAGTTCCCATTATATACCCACAATCTTCGCAGTAGTAAAGACCTGGTCTATACTCGAACTCTTTTTTACAAGTTATACATCTCAGAATATATTTTCTCATCTTAATACACCATATATTGCATCTACAGGACAACGTGATTCACACAAACCACAATGAATACATTTCTCTTTGTCCACTTCTATGTGATCTTCCACTGCTGAAAGAGCATTAGCAGGACATATTTTAACACACAACATACACAAGGTACACTTCTCGTTAAATGATGGATGATTGTCTACATCTGTATCAACCTCCTTGAAAATGGTTTCTTTTCTGATTTTGCGTATTTCTTCTATTGATGAAAAACCATATTTTTCAAGAGCTTTAGGAAGATCTTTGACAATTTTGTCATATAATTCTCTACCTTTAATTAGAGCAGAAGAGAGCATTTGAACAAGATCAGCTCCAGCAAGAATGAATTCTAAAACATCTTCTGCTTTAGCTATTCCACCAACGCCAATGATTGGAATATCTGGAAAAGCTTTACGAATATTGTAAATTCGATGAAGAGCAATTGGCTTTATCGGAGGACCACTCATCCAAATCTTTTCTGCTAAAAGTACAGCGCGTGCTTTCAGATCTATAACAGTTCCAGGTCCTAAAGAGTTGATTGCAACAACACCTGTTGCCCCAGCATCTATTACTGTTTTGACAAATCCAAGAAAATCTACTATGTGTGGGCTGAGTTTCATAAAAACAGGTTTATCTGTATTTTCACAGATACTCTTCACAATACCTGGAAGTAAATCCTCTGAAACATAATGAGTTGAAATCTCAAATATATCTGCAAAGGGATCAAGCTTAGGAATAAGATATCTGAAATCTTCTTCTTTGTAACCTGAACTAATAATGATGGGTTTTTTCTTCTCTTTTTGAATTGTTGGTAGAATTTTATTTATCCATTCATCCGAATGTAATTCAGACCAAAGCTCACAATTGTAAATGGCATTATTTGTTCCTGCTATACACGGTTTAGGGACAACAGCTCCTTTTACTGAGATGGTTTTAGCTACATTGAAACCACATAAATTATCATTAAAAAATTGCATATTTTCTAGACCTTCAACAATAGGGCCAGCAGCTGGTCCTAGAGGATTGTCAAAATGCAAACCAAGAATATTAATTGATAAGTCCATTTAAGCAACACCTAACCTTTCCCATAAGGCTTTAGAAGCAATATGAGCATTCTTATATATTTTTTCCTCCTCAAAAATACTCTCATAATCCTCAATGAGGGTTTTTCCTTTAACTATGACGTACGAAGGTTTGAAGTTATCAAACAATCCATAGAAAACATGACCGAAAGCATTCTTTTCATTCATATTAGTTGGATTAAGGTAAGGAACAAGAACAAAGTCTGCAACGTAACCTTCCTTGATTTTACCAATTTTTATCCCCATTCTTCTTCCGAAGTAATCATAAGAACCATTGATATATTTTAGTAAATCATCAAAATCAATTCCATCTGCTTTTTTGATACCTGCTTTACCTGCAAAGAAGAAGTAAGACCATTCTTTAGCGATATTTGTTCCCAGACCATCATTACCAATAAGAATCTGGATATTTTTATCTCTGAATAAGTCGATATTGAAAGCGCCTACTGCATTGTTCATATTGGAAGTAGGATTAAGTGCAATGACAGCTTTACTTTGACTAATTAATTTAGCTTCATCCTCATTGATATGAACACAATGAGCAAGAATGGAATCTTTATTCAGCATACCAAAGTTTGTATAACGATTGACCACTCTCATCCTATATTTGTCAATAGAATCTTCTTCATCTTCGATACTCTCAGCAACATGAACATGAATGGGGGCACCTTTGAGAACTCGAGAAACTTTGTCTAGAGTTTCTTCTGAAAGACTCATAGAGGCATGAAGGCCAAACATACCTCTAGCCTCAATGGAATCGTATTTCAAACCTGCAAGGTTCTCTTCAATACATTCTGTAACATTGAAACGATCACTGGTCTCAAAGCAGAATATACCTCGCATACCAAGCTTATCAACAATAGCTTTCTTTAAAGCATCAAGACTACCTGAAATGTCTATACCACTGGCATGATGATCGATTAAGGAAGTGACACCATTTTTCAAAGATTCCAAACCATAAACCATTGCACTATGATAAGTCGTAGTATTATCTAATTTGCTATCAAACTTCCACCAAAGCTGTTCTAAGATATCCCTAAAACTTCTAGGGTGGAAAGGAATTGCAGCTCCTCGAACTAAAGTGGAATAGATGTGAGTGTGAAAATTAATCAATCCAGGAAGAAGAATCATTCCCTTTCCATCTATGATTTCTCCATCAAAACCAGGAAACAGAATCATTTCTCCAACTTCAAGAATTTCTTTGCCATAAATACAATAACCGTTCTCGATATAGGTCTCATAATCATAGATTTTAACATTAATAATAGCCTTCATGACTTAACAATATCTTCCTATCATAAGAATTTTCCTCAGATTGTGTTTTTTTAGGAAAAAATTTTTCAATCTAAGAAGTTTATTGTATTCTTATATTGAGGTCTTGATGGTTTTATCAAGAAATTGGATAAGGTAGATTTTTATGAAAAAAACAGAAATGAAAATTTTAGAATTTATTAATTTAACATGCATTGTTTTTCTTATAGGTACTTCAACACTAAATGTCATTGGAACAAGAACTATGATAGAGAACAATAATGTAAATATTAACGCTGATATTAGTGATCTCTCTGGTTGGATAATGGGCGATACTGAGACTATTTCCTTGGACAGTACTTTATATTCGGGATATCCAGTAATAGCATTTGATAGACAGGGAAATGCTCATGTCGCATGGGAAGACGATACCAATTATGCTAGTTGTGGTGTAGATCGGGACATCTTTTACAAAAAATGGGCTATCTCCACAGAAACATGGACACCAGTTGAGGTTGTCTCTACTGAAAGCTCTGGTGATTCAGTTGATCCCACTATAGGAGTAGATTCAGCTGGAAATGTTCACATAGCTTGGGTCGATTATACTGATGCTGGATCAGGATCTGATAGAGACATCTTCTATAAAAGATATGAAGCTGGAGGATCATGGATTTTCACACAAGTGGTGTCTGAATCTTTAGATGGGATGTCAGAAAATCCTTCTCTTGCAGTTGATAAGGATGATAATGTTCACGTAGCTTGGGAAGACAATAGTATCTACGGAGGATCAGGAGTTGACTTTGACATTTTCTATAGGAAAATGAGTGGAATAACAAATCTCTGGAATACTATTGAAGTTGTTTCAACAGAAAGCACTGAAATGTCAGCTTTTTGCTCTATCGATACTGATGAGTTAAGCAATGTTCATATCGCATGGACTGATGGAACAAATTTAGATGATGCAGGAACTGAAGCTGATATATTTTATAAGAACAAGAATTCATTTACAACTTTGTGGAGTACCACTGAAGTGGTTTCAACAGAAAGCGATGGAATATCGGTAGCCCCAGATATCGCTATGGATTCACATGGAAATGTGCACATAGCTTGGCAAGACTCTTCTGATTATGGAGAACTCGGTTCAGGATATGATATATTCTATAAGAAATGGAATATCTACACCTCAGTTTGGAGTACTACTATGGTTTTGTCTCCAGGGAGCACGGGAGAATCTGAAGGCGCTGTACTTGCTATAGACGCAGATGATAATTTACATTTAGCTTGGCAAGATAGCTCTAATCATATAGGAGCTGGCACAGATAATGATGTGTTCTATAGGAACTGGAATGCGTATTCAGATGTTTGGAGTTCTATAAGACTTGTTTCTCAAGAGAGCTCAAATAGCTCTTTCTATCCAAGTATTGCAGTAAATGAAGCTGGATATGTGTTTTTTGTTTGGCATGATTGGACAGAGCTACCTGGAATAGGTGACGATACAGATATCTTCCATAAATACTTTGCAAGTGTACCAGATGCACCACTTTTAGCATACCTTGAACCTAATCCAAATGAAGAAGGAAGCTTCTTATTGGATTGGACAGATGTTATTGGCGCAACTATTTATCATGTCTATATGTCTGA